>CAYXQW010000015.1:0-11439 GCA_964466695.1 uncultured Bdellovibrionales bacterium | reverse complement strand
CCTTCTCCGAGGCGAGGGTGATCCCCCACAAGAACTCGTTCCATATCTGCGTGAACTGCCAGATGCACACCACCACGAAGCACGGCAACGACAAGGGCACGAAGATCTTGAAGAACAGGCCGAAGAAACCGACCCCGTCGATATTGGCCGCCTCGACGATCGTGTTGTCGATTTGATCGTAGTAGCTCCGAAACAATAAGGTCACGATGGGGATGCCGTAGACCACGTGCGTGACCACGAGCCCGTGGAGGCTGCCGTATAGCCCGAGGTCGCGCAGCAGGCGGAACAAGGGGATGAGGATGATCTCGTAGGGGATGAACATCCCGAAGATGAAGAGCGTAAAGACGATCTCGCTGCCGTAAAAGGCCTTCTTCGAGAAAACGAAGCCGTTGACCGCGCCGATGACCGCCGAGATGAGCGTGGCCGAGACCGCGAGGATGATGCTGTTCAAAAAGCTCGGCGAGATCCCCCGCACCGCCTTGGCGAAGCTCGCGAAGTCAGGACGCCAGGGAGGCACCCAGGTGGTCGCGAGGTTGATCTCGGCGGGGTTCTTGAAGGCGGTGATCACCGTCAGGTACGCGGGGATGAGAAACAAGACGCCGAAGAAGACGAGGGCGACGTAGATCCAAGGGCTCGTCTTGTAGAGCTTGCGCTGCGACATGCGCCGACTACCTCTTCTGCCGCGCCGTATAAACTACGTACGGGATGATGAACAAAGACGCGAGGAGGAACAACAAGACAGCCATAGCCGCACCCATGGAGAAGTTATTGCCCCGGAAAGTCGTGAGGTACATGTCCACCGAGGGGTGGCCCGTGGCGGGGTTGTCGGGCTTGGACATGGCGAAGATGAGGGCGAAGAGCTTGAGCGAGATGTGCGAGAGGATCACCACCGCGCTCAAGGTTATGGGCTTGAGATTGGGGAGGGCGACCTTGAGATAGTATGTGAGGTCGCTCGCGCCGTCGATCTTGGCCGCCTCGTAGAGATCTTGCGAGATGCCGCGTAACCCCGCGAGGTAAATCGCCATCGTATAACCGCTGTACTGCCAGACCGCCGCGATGACGATGCCGAGGATGCCGAGACTCAAGCCGTGCGTCTCTTCGTAGGGAAGGATCTTGGGAGCTATAGAGTGCCCGATCGTGACGTAGCTCAACGCCACCACGAGCATGACCCCGTAGCGCAGGCGGCCGGCGCGCCCGCCGCGGCGCCGCGCGCGGAGAAACAGATAGAAGAAGACGCAAGACGCGATCACCGCCAAAAATAAGGGGATGTTCTGCCAGTTGAAGCGCAAGACGAGGCGATAATCATTGAGCCACTGGAGCTCGAGCTTGGGCAGGCCCAAGAAGGTCGGCAAGATATTGATCCCGCCCTCGGGCTGCAACAACCAATTCCAGACGGTGCCGGTGACGATGAAAGACAAGGTCATCGGATAGAGGAACAAGGTCCGAAAGGCCCCCTCTCCCTTGGGGTACTTGTCGAGCATGACCGCGATCAAGAGACCGAAGGCGAGCGTGCCTACGAGGATGAACCCCCAGTAAAAAACGGCGTTCACCAGATCTTGGCGAAACTTTGACCAGAAGACCCCGGAAAAGAGCTCGGCGAAGTTCTCGAGGCCGACGAAGTTCATCACCGGGTTTTCGTGCAAGCCGCCGCTGCCGCGCCCCCAATCGGTCATCGAGACATAGAAAGTATTAGCGATGAAAGCGTAAATGAAGACCGCGATGAGGGCGACAGATGGCGCGAGCACCAACAGCGAAAACTTCACCTCTTGCCGCGATGCCTTCATGAAACCTCATACACCGGCGAAAAATCCCGAAGCTTCGACGGCGACGAGGCGAGGTCACCCCGCCGCCGCCGACCCACCTATATAAAAACTACTTCTTGCCGATGCCGTTTTGCGTGGCGATCGCCTGCGCGGCGTTGGCCGCCTGGGTAGCGCTCTTGCTCTGCAGGAACATACCCATGACGGTGGCGAAGTCGTTCGAGAAGCCCTCGTTGGCCACCACGCCGTGCACGAGGCTGCCCACGATGCGGTTCTCCTGGAAGTCCTTCATGGCCGACCGCGAATAGACGTTGTACTTCTCGACGTCGGCGTCGGTGCGCGCCGGGATGGAGCCCTTGAGCGGGTTGAAGGCGTCTTGGCCTTCCTTCGAGCCGCACAGCTTGAGCCACTCGATCACCGCCGCGCTGTTCTTGGCGCCCTTCGGGTACCCGAAGCTATCGGCGAGAGACATGAACACCCCGCTCGTGCCGGGAGCCGCGACCCAGGCGAAGCCCTTACCCGGCTCGAGCTTCAACGTCGTGCTCATATAACCCGCGGCCCAGTCGCCCATGATATTGAACGCGGCCTTGCCCTTGACCACCATGTCGGTGGCCTGCTGCCAAGACAACGAGGCGCTGTCCTTGTTCGTGTAGCCGAGCACCTTGCCGAAGACCTCCCAGACCTCGACGGCCTCGGGGCTCGTAAACGAGAGCTCGCCGCTCCACAGCTTGCCCCACTTCTCGGCGCCGAGCACGCCGAGCGCCACCGACTCCCAGAGGTGATTGACCGTCCAGTTCTCGCCGAGCGCGAGCGGTACGACGCCCTTCGCCTTGAGCGTCTCGGCGACCTTGAGGAAGTCGTCCCAGCTCGTGGGAGCCTCGACTCCCCACTTCGCGAGGTTGGCCGGGACGAACCACATGACGTTCGAGCGATGGATGTTGACCGGCACCGACCAGATCCCATCCTTGGTGCCAAGCAGCGCCAAGAGATCCTTCGGGAAGACGCTCATGAAGCCCTCGGCCTCGTAGAGCGGGGTCAGGTCGAGCATGCGCTCGGCCGCGACCCAGGTGCCGATGAGCTCCTGGCCGGCGTGGATCTGGAAAGTATCGGGCGGATCGCCGCCGAGCAGGCGCGTCTTGAGCACGGCGCGCGCGTTCACCCCGGAGCCGCCGGTGACCGTGGCGTTGACGATCTCGACCTCGGGGAACTTCTCTTTATAGACCTTGATCAAAGCCTCGAGCGCCGGGCCTTCATCCCCAGCCCACCACGAGTAGATCTCGAGGCGGCCCGTAGGCTTGGCGTCGCTCAAGGCGACCTTCTCGACCGAAGACTTCTGCTCGACGACCGGCGCCGGTTCGACCGCCGGTTGTGCCTCGGGGGCTTGTTGCTCGACGTTGCGCGTGCAACCCGAGAGCCACGCCCCCGTGACAAAGACGACTGCGGCACAAAAGCTGGTGATGCGCTGTTTCATGTCTCGCTCTCCTCGTATGTAGGTGCTTGAGCGCGCCGCCAAACGTCTACCAACGCACGAAGATCTTGGCCAGAGATATCAACGGCGCCGCGACTCAACGCGCGCGGTGAGACGCGCGCCGCGTTCGGTCGGCATCGCGGTAAACGTCAACATGCCGGGCGCGCCCGCGCTGAAAATGCCCGCCGAGGACTCGCCGAGCTTTGCGGCGCGCAAGAGAGCGGCCACGGTCCGCCCCTCGAGCCGAGCGAGCAACGCGGCGCTCTCGAAGGCCGGCACCTCCGCGAGCGGCGTCTTGCGTAAGAGCCACGACCGCACGGCGCTGGCCCGCGGCGCCACGAGCACCGCATCGCCCATAACCGCGATGGCAAGCCACGGCCGCGCGCGCCGCCAGACCTCGTAGATCTCGCTCGCACTCGCCTTCGTGCGGGTGACGGTGATCCCCGGAGCGAGCCCCGGCAACAGCGAGATCGCCTCGGCGACAAAGGCGCGAGCCGCCTCCCCGTCAGCGATCTGTGCGACGAGCAACCGCGCCTCCCCTCCCGAGAAGTAGGCCGAAAATACTCGGGCCTCGTCGCCCAAGATCTCCTCCCCGAGGCGCTTGCCCAGTCGCCCCGCAATCCCTTGTAGGTGCGCGTTCACCATCGCGGTCTCGAGCGGCGCGAGCTGACTTACGATCGAGCTTACGAGATCATAGAGCCGCTTGGGGTGTATGAGCGCGCGCACGTATTCGCCTCCACCGCGAGGCACGCGCAAAACCTCCGCGCGCGCAAGCGTCGCAAGCACCCCCCGCACGGCCGGCTCCGCTAGCGCGAGCGTAAACCGCGCGTGCAAACCCTCGGCCGGCTTGGCGTCGAGCGCGAAGGTGACCTCGCGCGCCTTGTCGAGACCGAGCCGCATAAAAAGCGACGCCGTCGCGCCCCCCGCGTCCGCGCGCGAGAGCCTCCCATAAAGGCAACGCACGTCGAGCCGACCCTCGAGGCTCGTAGCGCGCGCCATCAGCGCTGGCAGATCGATGGGCAAAGACGCCTCACCCTTAGACAAGGCCCCGCAGGCCGCGAGATCCTCGACGCCGAGGCCGAGGAGCACGAGCAAAAAGACCGCGCTCATCCCGCGCCGAGCGCGCGGCGCAGCCAGTCCAGGGCGAAGGCCGCGCTCGCGACCTTGTTGCGCCGTCTGTCGAAGGGGAGCTCGAGCTTGCGACACATGGTCTCACGCTCACTCGCGAGCGCCAGCCACACCGTGCCCACGGGCTTCGCCAAGGTGCCGCCACCCGGCCCCGCCACCCCGCTCGTGGCGAGCGCGTGCGTCGCGCCGAACCGCGCCCGCGCGCCCTCGGCCATGCGCGCGACCACGCGCTCGCTCACCGCCCCGAGCTCCTCGAGCTCCTCGGCCGGCACGGCGAGCAGCTCCTCCTTCGCCGCGTTGGCGTACGCGACCACCGAGCCGAGGAAGACCTCGCTCGCCCCCGGCACGTCAGTGACCATGTCGCTCAAGGCCCCGCCGCTACACGACTCGGCGAGCGCGAGCGTGCACCGCTTCTCGCGCAAGCGCGTGATGACCGCCTCGGGCAGCGTCTGCGAGCCTGCGCCGAAGATGTCCTCGCCCAACACTTGTCGCACGAAGACCTCGGCCGCATCGAGCGCAGCTTCGTGCGCGCGCCGCGCGGTGAGCAAGACGTGAGTCTCAGGGAAAGGTACGCGGTAGCCGACGTGCACGTCGGGCGAGCTCTTGGAAAGCGGCATAAGGCGCGCGTCGATCTCGGACTCGCCCAAGCCGATGCACATGAGCACGCGGCGCAAGAGCGGCGAACCATCGGCAAAGCGCGACGCCAAGACATCCGGGAGCATGGCGTCGTACTCGATGGGGACCCCGGGCAGGACGACGAAGTCACAGCCGTCGATGACGAGCGAGAACCCTGGGGCGGTGCCTACGGGGTTCGAGATGAGCGCGGCGCCGCGCGGCCGCATGGCCTGCCGCAGGTTGTTGGGAGTAGGCTCGCGGCCACGGCGCGTAAAGAACGCCGCGATGCTCGCGCGCGTCGCCTCGTCGCAGACTAGCGGCGCTGCGGCCGCGCGCGCGAACGCCTCGGCCGTCAAGTCGTCGGTGGTCGGCCCGAGGCCGCCGCTCACGAAGCACAAGGTCGCCCCGCGCGCGATAACGGCGCGCACCGCGAGCACGATGGCGTCGAGATCGTCCCGCACGGTCGTTCGCTGCGCGAGCTCCGCGCCGAGCGGCTGCAACGCCACGGCGAGCCGCGACGTGTTGGTGTCTACGACGCGGCCGTCGAGCAGCTCGTCGCCTATCGCCAAGACCTCTATGCGCTCTGTCATCTCCGCCTCACCACCAATAACCGAGCAAAAGACGCAAGCCATGGAGCGCCCCGCACCCCAAGAGGCCGGCGACGACGTCGTCGAGCACGACGCCGAAGCCGCCGCGCACGTGCTCGTCCAGCCAGCCGATAGGCCAAGGCTTGAACATGTCGAGAGCGCGGAAGACAGCGAAGGCGAGCAACGCCTGATGCCACGAGAAAGGCACCAGGAGCACCGTGAAGCAAAACCCCGCCACCTCGTCGATGACGATGTGTTGCACGTCGTGGCGACCATAGACGCGCTCGGCGGCCGACGCGACGAAGACCGCCGCGAGCGCGATCGCCACGGTGGCCCCTACCCATCCCCACGTCGGCAACCGCGATAGAACTAGCCACAAGGGTAGCCCGGCGAGCGTGCCGAACGTGCCGGGGGCGCGCGGGAGATAGCCGAGCCCGCAGGCGCTCGCCCAAAAGAGCGCCGCGCGGCGCGACCATTCGGGGGAGAATATCTTGGCGCCTGCGCTCATGGCCGGGGAATGGCGCAAGGAAACCTTGCTACGCAAGGCTCAGCCCGTTGACAAAGCGTCAGCGGGCATAAGTTTTGTTAAGGGACCAAAAGGAAACAGAGAAGCAGTCGTCTCGGAGCCTGAACTGGAGCGCGCGCGTGATCGACGAACAACCTTCGGTCTTGCTGGTCGACGACGAGCCGGCCAACCTCGAGGCTTTTCGCCGCGTGTTTCGCCGGCAATTCCGCATGCACCTTTGCACCGACCCCAACGAAGCTCTGAAGACCTTGGAGGCCGAGTCGTTCGACATCATCATCGTCGATCACGCGATGCCGGAGATGACGGGCGTCGAGTTTTTGGAGGCCGCGCGCCTGCTCGCGCCCGACAGCGGCCGCATGATCGTCACCGGCTACCCCGACCTGCCCGAGGTGCGCGACTCGAGCCACGCCGGGCTAGCCTCGGCCGTGATCATGAAGCCGTGGAAGAAGGAAGAGATCGTCTATTGGACGCTGCACTTCAAGCAGCAACGCGACGAGCAGAGAGCCGCGACGTAGCTAAGAGCGGTAACCCACTCTATTGGCACGCGCCGTCGCCACCGCCGCCGCCGCCTTGCCCTGCAGACAGGGTCTTTTTACACCCCGCGAGCCCCTCGTTGTACTCGCAGTATTTTTGCTTGATGGCCTCGGCGGCGACACCGTTGAAGATGTGCTTGTTGTTGGCGAGGAACGTCGGGCTCGCGTTTATACCGAGGCCGCTTGCGAGCTTGAAGTCCTCGCGCAAGAGCGCCTTGCCGTCCTTCTCGACACAAGCCGTGAGCACGTCCGCGTCGTTGTTGCTGTAATCCTTGGCGCGGCATGCGAGATAACTCATGAACTTATGCTTGGCACCGTAGTGCTTGACGGCGCACGCCTGCCGCATGTCCTCTTCGACCTCGGCCGGGCCGTGCATGGAATAGAGCTCGCCGTCGCGCTCATCGCCGACGAAGCGGACGCCAAGATCGAGCTCGCCACCGAAGGCCGCGAGCACCTCCTGCATGGCGATTATGGCCATGGCGCCGTAGGGGCACTGCGACATCACGAAGAGATCGAGGCGCTTCGGCTTCTCCACACGGCAGACGAGGTCCTCCTTGCAACCATCGTCGGCGCAGTCGATCGCACCGTCGCCGTCGTCATCGACCTTGTTGTCGCAGATCTCGGCGGTGGGATCGAACTTGGCCCCGATCGCGAGGATGAAGTACTTGCCCACGGGGCGAAGATACCGCTCGACGGCCTTATGGCCGTCCACGTCCTTCTTGACGCTCTCATCGAAGAGCACCGCCGGCAGGAAGCGAAACGACGGCTCCGCCGCCCGAAGCTCGTCGTAGAGCTTCTTGCCATCCTCGCTCGCGTAGTCGACGCTCGTGACCGCAAGCCCCGGAAACTCCGAGCGCAGCCGCGGCTCGAGCGGCGCCACGTCGCACTTCGGGCAGCGCTTGTCGCTAAAGAAGATCGCCATAACCTTGGGAGAGACCGGCAGCTTGGCGCACACCTCGGGCTTCTCGCCCGAAAACTCGGCGCAGATGGCGCTCATAAAGTCACGTTCGCGGCGCCCGCCGGTGTAGGGTTTGTCGTTCAAGAAGATGGTGGGCGAGCCTCGGGCCTCGCGCTTCTCTGCTACAGCGAAGGAGGCCGAAAGCAGCGCCTTGCCATCCTCGCCCTCGATGCACTTCTCGAGCTTGTCGACGCTTGCGCCCCCGTCCTTGGCGCACGCGCGCCAGTTGCTGGCCACGTCTTTCCACGACTTGTTCTGACATACGACAAAGTCGAGAAAGCCCTTGGGCGCGAGCTTCTTTACGCAAAGCTGCGCGATGTCGCCCTTGACCTCGTCGGGCCCGTGCATGGAGTTCAAGGCGTCGCCGTCCTTGGTGCCGATGTAATTCACCTCGAGAGCCAGGCTCTCGCCGAGCTTTTTAGCCACGGGGGCCACGGCGTTCATGACCTGCACGCCGTAGGGGCACTGCGACATGACGTAGAGCTCGAGCTTCACGGGCTTGACGCTCGAGGAGGTCTTGCAGCCCATAAAGAGCGCGAGGGCAACAAACAAAAACGAATGCTTGGACATGATCAGGTGCTCGAAACGGCGCGACGGCATGCCACGACCGGTTTTGGCCTATAGACCCACCGGCGCGCCGCGAGCAAGGCCCACGAAGGTGGGCCAGTCAACTCAGCTTACGGCAGCGACGGACTGCGCCTGCATACCCTTCGGGCCCGAGGTGACCTCGAACTGCACGAGCGCGCCCTCGTCGAGCTTCTTGAAGCCGCCGCCGCTTATGGCGCTGAAATGCACGAAGACATCATCGCCGCCATCATCGGGGGTGATGAATCCGTAGCCTTTTTTCTCGTTGAACCACTTAACTTTACCTGTCTGCATAACAAAACCTTCTCACCGCGAAAACGCGGCACAACGGCCCGCGGCTTTTGCCGAGGGCTTGGATAAAAATGTCACTCGGGTAAACAAGAAGGAGTCTGAAAAGAACCACCGAAGGAACAGTCAGTCTACCAAAAACCCGCTGACTGCGGCCTTATACACCAAATGGCGCATGATGACCAGGGATCTTGCAGTGTGGTCGTCGCGAGGAGCGCGTGGCGCGGCGGTAGCGCGCCAGAGGTTTTAATTCTGGCGCTCCGTACCGATACTTACGAGGGATCCGCCTCGGTCGGCGCAGCCGGCTCTTTCAGCGTCACCGTGCCGTCTTGGCCGACCGCGAACAATTGCTCGGCGAGCCATTGAAGCGCGGGGGGGCGGCTCGGGTCGAGCAGCGCGGCACGCAACTGGGCGAGATCTTCGGGTGGCCAGTCTTTTATCTGCGCGTGCAAGACGCCGACCTCGGCCGCGTCGAGCTCGGCACCGCTGTCCGCGAGGCCGCTCGCCATGACCAAGAAGTTGAGAGCTTGGGGCGTCAGCTCTTCGGCGGCGTCGACGTTGAGGCCTGGCGCGAGTTGGTTGGCCGCATCACTGCCGGCGTGGTACTCGGGGTCGAGCGTGTTGATGTCGAGCTCGCCGGATTGAACCTGCTCGAGGGTCGTGATCAGCGCTTGGAGCTCGGCCTTCTGATCCGGCGGCAAGCTGTGGCACTTCTTATCGACCTGCTCCTGGATCTCTTCGAGTGCTGCTTTTTGCTCGGCGGGCGTCATCGCCTCGAAGTCCTTGGCCAGAGCAAAGCGCTCTTGCTCATCGATCTTTCCGTCACTAGACGCCTTGCGAGCCGCCCCTTCGAACTCATTACCTACTCTGTGAGCCTTGGCGTGCTCGATGATACGGTCCAACTTAAACATTGTCTCTTCTCCTTGAGATTCTCAAAAGTGTTACCGCTGCTGAAACTTCGTGAACTTGCGTGCTTGCTTACGAACCGCCTCGGAGCCCATGCCGCTCGCGGCCAGATGGGCCTTGATGCCCGGAGCGGCCATGAGAGCCACCTCGTTCGCCAGACGAATCGCGCACTTTGTCGACTTGGTATGGGCGACGAGATACTGGGCGAATGCCCCGACAGCGATGGTGGCATCCACCAGACCCCTACCCCCATAGCCGAGGAGACAGGTACGAATTTCGGCGATGGCGGCGTCGTCGAGCGCGTAGCGTTCGTTCTCGCCCTTTGAAAGATTTTGCATGATGACTTGCACGATCTGGTGTTTGCGCGGATCGGGTCCTACCGGGTCAGACATGACGCCTCCTTGATGATTTGCGAGTTCCTTTGCAAACAATATTGGCTATTGGGCTGACGAGATATTGGCGCTGCGTGCTCATACATACACGCGAGCTTGGCAAAGTGGTTTGGTCTGAAGAAGATATTGTTGTGAGCAAATAACTCCTCGCTACCATAAAGTGATGCGGCATCGTGTTCTAGCCGTAGCACTCGCGACCTTGGCGATTGGCTGTGGGCAGGAGTCCTCACCTGCGGATCCCATTCACATAGGCGTGTTGTTCCCCTACACCGGTGACGCGGCTGCCGTGGGCTCGAATCTCGAGCGCGCCGTGCTCATGATCACCCAAGCCATCAATGAAGACCACGAAGGCATAGCGGGCCGCCCCGTCGAGCCGCTCTTCCGTGACACCAAGAGCGAGCCGCTCCATGCGACAAGACGCGCGGAAGAACAAGTCGCTGCGGGGGCGGTCGCGGTCATCGGGCCTGGGGGCGACGAAGAAGCCGGAGAGGTCTTTGACGTCCTTGCCGACGCGGGCGTGGTGTTGGTCTCGCCTTTGGCCTCCAACGAAATCGAAGGGATAAGCTCGAGCGAGCATCCCTGGTTTCGTCTCTCACCGACGACGCGCTTGATCGGCGACGCGTTCGCGAAGGAGCTCGGCAACTACGCCACGAGCCTCGCGGTGATCTATGCCGCCGACGCGTATCATCGCGAATTCGCCAGCGCTCTTGCGGCACGCTTCGCCTCCCTCGATGGCCCTTCTCCCCGCGAGATAGCCTTTGTGATCGAGATCGACGAGCACAACAGCTCGTTGGGTGCTTTGGCGCATCAGGTAGTCGCCGCCTGGCAGAGCGGCATAGATGGCATCGTGCTGGCAATGAACCCGGTGCCCGCGGCACGTCTGGTGAGCGAGGTGGCGGCCCTCGCGGCCGGCCGGCCCCCGCGGTGGTTCCTCTCGCCGCGGCTCAAGACCGACGTCTTTCTATACAATGTTCTGCCAGCCATGGTCGAAGGCGCGCTCGGCGTCAGCCCCGAGGTCTTTCTGCAAGACAGAGCTCCGTTTGTGACCTTGTTTCAGGAGGTCTGGGAGCAGGCGCTGCCCGTCGACTCCACCTACTTCGTGTACGATGCCGTGGCCCTCACGCTCATCGCCATAGACCGCGTGGCTCAGTCTGGACCCGTCGATGCCGTCTCTCTCGCGGCGGCGCTCTTCGACGTCGCGCGTCCTGGCGGCATCCAGGTAGCCTGGAACGAGATCGGTCTCGCGCTCGCGTACAACCGCAACGAAAATCCTTCTTTGCAAAAGATACAGTACGTTGGGCTCACCGGACCGCTTCGCTTCTCGGAGAATGGCAGCCGAGAGCTGGCTCGCGCCACCGTCTGGAGCATCACCGGCGGCAAGATCATCGAGCTCAATACTATTCAATGAGTCTCTCGAGGCGCTTCACAATGGTCGTGCCCGTTCAACCACGTTGGAGAAAAGTCCTTGGACACAAAGCACAAACACTTCGTTGTACCGCGATGGATGAAGACCGCGGGGCTCCTCATGGGCGTTATGGCGCTTATGGCCGCCTGCTCGGATGACAAGAAGAAGACCGACGACACCGACGATGACAGCCCGCAGGCCCTCGCCCTGGCGACCTGGTGGCTGAGCGGCAGCGAGCAAGAAGCGCTGACGGCCATGGTCAACCTCTTCAAGACGGAGACCGGGATC
>CAYXQW010000014.1:16154-16562 GCA_964466695.1 uncultured Bdellovibrionales bacterium | reverse complement strand
TACAGCGAAGGCCGCCACGCCATCATTTCGTCGCCCACGGTGCGGCAGGCGCGGCCCTACTGGCGCTTCGACGCCACGATGGACGACCGCACAGACCCGGACCAGTGCGACTGCGCCGATGCCGACGGGACCGTGCTGCCGGCGGATGACCCGTGGTGGGCCAGCCACACCCCGCCTTTGCACCACAACTGCCGGTGCGTGCTGGTTCCGCTGTCGGCCGAGGAGGCGGGCGAGGAGGGCATCGACGAGGAGGCGCCCGACGTCGAGGCTGACGAGGACTTCGGCGAGGCGCCGACCAAGGACGGCCAGGACTGGGACTTCAGCTTCGACCGCTTCGACCCGGAGTTGCGGGCCGAGCTTGAGGATGTGCTCGAGGAACTTGGTAATCAGCCGGTGATCATTTGGGTT
>CAYXQW010000014.1:0-16144 GCA_964466695.1 uncultured Bdellovibrionales bacterium | reverse complement strand
GGACGACTAAGGCATGCTTCCGCTGCGCCACACAATGGCCATGTGAGCCGCGCACGCGCAATAGCCCAACTGAAGCCGAGGCGGACGACCGCCCTCAAGTCGAGCGCGGTCTTTGATCTGCCGGTCGGCGAGGACGGCAAGCGCATTGCCCCCACGGAGTTCCGCGTGTTCCCGGCGGGCCCATTCACGACCACGAAGGGGATCTTCATCTTCTCGCAGCGATCCGCCGTCGACGTCATGAACGCCTACGCGGGCCGGGCCCTGCCCCTGATGGGCGACTACGAACACCAGACCGACGCCGAGTCGATGGGGTTCGCCCCCATGGAGGCGCCCGCGAGCATCACCGAGATGACGCCCGACGTACGGCCCAACGGGCAGGGGATGCCCGAACTGTGGGTCAAGGACGTGAAGTGGACCGCGCGAAGGCGTACCTTGAGGCCGGGGAATACCGCCTCTTCTCGCCCGTGTTCGGCCACACCGCCGAGGGCGAGATCACTTCGTTGCAGCGAATCGCGCTGACCAACAAACCCGCGATGGATGGGCTTGTGCCCCTCGTCGCTGCCACCGAGTCCGAGGACGACGAGGAAGAGGAGAACGAAACCATGGCATGCACCGAATGCACCGCGAAGGAAGGCAAGATCGCCGAGCTGACCGCGCAGCTCACCACGCTCACGGCCGAGAATGAAACCCTCTCGGCGAAGCTGAAGAGCTTCGACAAGTGGGCCGAGGAGGAGAAGAAGGAGCACGAGCAGCTGACCGCGCTCACCGGCCAGACCGACAAGGCCGCCATCTTCGGCGCCATCACCAAGGCCGTGGCCGACAGCAAGGAGCTGATCAACCTCAAGGCGACAGTCGAGTCAGAGCGCGTGGCCCGCCTCACCGCGGAGTACAACGCGACCGCCGACGCCGCCGTCAAGGACGGCCGACTCCCGCCCGCCGTCAAGGCGAAGTGCGACGAGATCGCCAAGACCGACGGCATCGAGAAGGCCATCAGCTTCCTGACCGCCTTCGCCGGCACCGCCGACAACCCGGCCGCCTCGCGCGTGGCCGTGCTCTCAACCGCGACCCGCGAGCCCTCGGGCCAGGTCGTTCTCACCGAGGATGAGATCAAGTTCTGCAAGACCTCCGGCATCAGCCCGGAGCTTTACGCCAAGCAAAAGGGCGCTCGGGCGTAACCCCGACGCAAAGGAAGGGAAACCATCATGGCACTCACCAACGTCAGGGATACCAAGTTCCGCACCGTCGAGCTGAAGGACGCCGCGCTCGTCACCAACGTTACCGCCTACAAGGGCGCCCTCATTGTGCTCGATACGGCCGACGGCTTCGCCAAGCCGGCCACCACCGCCCAGGGCCTCGTCGCCCTCGGCATCGCGGCCATGTCCGAGCCTTCGGTCTCCACCACGGGCATCGCCAGCGGCGTGAAGAAGATCCCGGTCAAGACCGGCATCGCGCTGCTCGCCAACTCGGCGGACGGCGACGCCATCGCGAACGCTCAGCGCGGCGCCCCCTGCTACATCGTCGACGACCAGACGGTCGCCAAGACTGACGGCGACGGCACGCGCTCGGTCGCCGGCACGGTCGAGGAAGTCGTCTCGGCCGGCGTTTGGGTGCGGATCGGCTCGCTCGACGGGACCGCCCTGGCGGGCGAGATCGCGGCGCGCGAAGCCCTCGCGACCGACCTGGCCAGCGCCACCGGCACCACGCTGGCGGGCTTGGTTCGCGGCACGCAGGTCGCGACCGTGGCCAACGCCAACGTGATCGGAGGCATCGAGGTCGCGCACAGGATCACGGTGGCGGACGCTGCCACGGGAGACGTCGACGTGGTGCTGACCCACAAGACCATGGTGACCGAGGTCGAGGTCATCAAGACGGGCGGCGCCGGCGGCGCGGACGACACCATCACGGTGAAGAACGGCGCGACCGCCATCACGGACGCGATCGACATCAACGTCGAGGACAAGGTGGTGAAGTACGCCGGCACCATCGACGACGCCCAGCAGACCATCGCGGCCGGCGGGACCCTCAAGATCACCCGCACCAAGGCGAGCGCCAACAACACCGCCTGCATCGTCATCGTCCGCGGCCTGCGCGTCTCGTAACCGACTCGAGAAGAACAAAGGAAAACCACCATGTTGCTCAACCGCACGACTTCGGAAATCCTCTTCACCGGCTACAACGCCCAATTCCAGTCGGCCTACCAGGCGCTCCCCAAGTTCTACCCCGGCATCGCCACCGTGATGCCGTCGGGCACGACCACGGAGCTCTACCACTGGATCGCCCAGCTGCCCGGCATGCGCGAGTGGATCGGCGCTCGGCAGAAAAACAACGTCGCGCTCCGCGACTACACCCTGACCAACAAGAACTTCGAGGACACGATCGCCCTCGACAAGTTCAAGGTCAAGGATGACACCCACAGCGCGTTCTCGCAGACCGTCTTCGCGTTCGGCCAGGCCGTCGCGAAGTGGCCCGACGAGCAGGTCGCCGCGCAAGTCGAGGCCGGCACCACGGAGCTGTGCTTCGATGGTCAGTGTTTCTTCGACACGGATCACCCCTACTCGCTCGACGACGCGAGCCTCGGCACCTACAGCAACAAGCTGGCGGGCGCCGCGTACGACCTCTCGGCCGACCCGATCGGGGCGTGGCAGCAGGCCCAGGCGGCCATGGGCGCCTACAAGGGCGACAGCGGGAAGCCGCTCGGCCTGCGCGCCGACCTGCTCATGGTCCCGCCCGCACTCGAGAAGTACGCACTGCAGGTCGCGCAGGCCAACCTGGTCCCGCAGACGCTCATGAACGTCGCGGGCGACCAGAACGTGGCGAGCGCGGCCGTTTCCAACGTCTATCAGGGCAAGCTGCAGACGCTGGTCAACCCGTACCTCACCACCGCGACCGCGGCCTACGCGATCTGCACCACGCGCGGGATCAAGCCGTTTGTGTGGCAGCTCCGCGAGGAGCCGGTCTTCACCAACCTGGTCGACCCCACGCTGCCGAACTGCTTCAATGAGAAGGAGTTCATCTACGGCGCCGAGGGCCGCGGCGTCGCCGGCTACTCGTTCCCGTTCCTGGCCATCCGCCTCACCCCGTCGTAACAGCCCACCCCGCCCGGTTCGTTCGCGATAGCTCCTTTTCGCGAACGGGCCGGGCACCCTTCCAAAGGAGATTCCGATGTCCCAGCGATTCGAAGTGCGCGCGGTTCTGGTCAAGGGCCAGCCGTTCTACTGCCGAGCCGGCCGAGGGTGGACCGAGGGCTGGACGCAGATCGAAGTGCTCGACCAGGATGAGGACCCGACCTTGCCCAACAAGGTCAAGAACCTGCCCGACGTGCCGGACCCGACGCGCCTCGGCCGCAAGTCGTTCGCCATCCTGAGCGCGGACGCGCGCATCGTCGTCAAGCCCGTCGACGGCACCAGCGCAGAGGCCATCAAGTTGCCCGCGCTCGAATCGCGCATTGCCGACATCGAAGCGCAGCTCGGCGCCACCAAGAAGGCGCTCGACGACTCCAACCTGCGGGCCCGCGTGGCCGAGCAGATGCGGGACCAGAAGACCGCCAAGATCACCGAGATGGAGGGCCAGCTCGCCGCCTGCGTGGCGCGGGCTGAGGCTGCCGAGGGAAAGCTGGAGGAACTGTCCGCCGAGCGCGCCGACGCGGTCATCAAGTGCGCCAACGCCGAGACGGCCCTGGCCAAGCTCACGCAGGAGCGCGACGAGCTCGCGTCCCAGCTCGAGCAGCTGACGGCGCCGCCCGCGACGGGTGAAGCCCATGTGGCCGCCAGCAAGAAGGTCAAGCCCGCGAAAGGGTAGCCGGTGGCCCGTTACTGCACCGCCGCCGAGCTGGCCAAGTACGGCATCCGGGCCGAGGCGCTGAGGAGCATCAGCGAGGAAGATCAGCTCGCGGCCATCGACGCCGCCAGCGACGAGATGGACGGGTACTTCGGTGCCCGCTACACCTTGCCGCTGACCGTCTGGGAAAGCGACGTGCGCATGAATTGCGCGCGCCTGGCGGTCTACCAGCTCATGGTGGTCCGCGGCTTCAACAGCTCGCGGGCCGGCGATGAGCAGCTACTGGAGCAGGTCCAGATGACCCGCAGCTGGCTCAAGGGCATATCTCTGGGCAGCATCGTCCCGCGCGTGACCGACTCCTCGAGCGCGCCGGCGCCCGGCAAGGTGTCGGGCGGCGTGATGGTGACGTCCTACGGGTCGCGCGGCTACTCGCAGCCCGACGGCCTGGGGATCCCCTTCAGCGGGAGGCGCTGATGCCCATCGTTCCGGTCAACGCCCGGATGCTCGAGCAGGCCGAGGCCGGGCTGCGGTCGCTCAATAGCAAGGCCTGGCTGGGCGAGCTGGCCATGCGGGTTTCCGCCGGCGGCCTGAAGCTCACCGCCGATTGCTTCCGCACATCGACGGACCCCTACGGCAAGCCGTGGGCGCCGCTCAAGCGAGAGCGTCCGCGGGACAAGCGTGCCCGACTGCGATCCGAGCGCCGCCAACAGCGCACCGGCCTGGCGCCCAAGCGAACCCGCCGCGGCGCCAAGGTGCTGATCGACACCGGCCGCATGCGGGCCAGCGCGGGCGCGTCGGCCATGGGCGCCACCGCCAAGATCACGATCCCGACCTGGTACGCGCAGTTTCACCAGGAGGGCACGGTCAATCACCCGTTCCGCCGGTTCAAGACGAAGCGGCTGACCAAAGAGTCCATGGAGCGCGAAGGAACCGAGCGACTGCCCCAGCGGATGATGCTGCCCAGCGAGGAGCGCGGCTTGCCGCCGGCGTGGCAGTCGATGCTCAAGCGCGAGTCGCAGCTCTTCATCACCCAGAAGTTCGGGTTTCAATGGCTATCCTGAGAGCACAATCCAGCGTCGGGGCGGTTCTTTCGATCGTCTTCGCGGACTTTCTGGCGTACGTCGACGGCAAGACGCCGCAGCCGACCAAGGTGTTCGGGCCCAAGGACTCAGAGGCCGCCATGTCGCCGCCCGGCGTCTGGTGGGCCATGGGCCCTGAGTCGTGGTCAGCGCCGCAGCGGCAAGGCATGTCCGGCAACCCTGGGGCACTGTGGGTCCGCGAGATTCCACTGACGATCATGGTGTTTGGTGGCGAGAACGCCGACGAGCCGCTGACCGAGACGCCCAGCACGCACCTGCGCGACGCCGACGTGACCGAGTGGATGGTCGAGGCGCTGGTCAACAGCTTTCACAAGCAGCTGTCCCAGCACAGCTACCAGGTCGAGGGCGCCACCTGGGGCGAGGGCGCGCGCGACGCCATCGGGCTCGCGTGCGAGCTCGACGTAACGCTAAGGCTGCCATTGGTGCGGCTTGATAATCCGACTGTGACCGTCACGGGAATCACGACCTCAGTGGAGATCGACGCGGATGGAACGTAAAGCACCCGAAAAGGTGACCGAGACCGCGGCCGTCCCCACGTTCCGCGCCGTCGATCTGGCGAAGCGCGAAGGCATGCTCCCCGAGCTTCTGCCGGGCTCGAAGCTGCGCCCCACGACCGAGAACCCGAAGGCCTGGCTGTACAGCGCGGCCAAGCTGCGCTTCGTCTTCGGCGACGAGGATCTGGTGACCGAGTCCGAATTCAACGCGCGGATCGCTGCCGTCAGCACCGTGCTCGTCCGATAGGAGCCACCCATGAGCATCCCGAAAGTAGTCATGAACTTCAAGGACGGCGGCCTTGGCATCGTTCCGCCGGGCCCCGGTGGCGCGCAGGCGAAGGTCGGCGTCTCCCTGTCGGGCACTCCCCTGACCATCTACCCGATCGCGAGCGGCAATCGCGCCGTCACCGACCTGGGCGGCGGACCGCTGTGCGAGGCGACCGCGGCCGTGTGCGATGTCGCGGGCACGACCGTCTACGCCGTGCCTTGCACGATCGTCAGCAACGGCAGCGTCACCGCCACCTTCACCCAGGTGGGCAGCGGCGCCGGCGTCGTGTCGGCCACCCTTGGCCCGCACGTCGAGGTCGTGATCAAGTGCTCGACCAACGGCGACCTCGGGACGGCCGCCTTCCAGTTCTCGATCAACGGTGGCACCTACAGCTCCCCCGTCGTCTCGGTCGCTGGCAGCTCGTGGGTCTACCGTGTTCCCGGGACGTTCCTGGTCGCGACCTTCGCGGCCGGCACCTACGTGCTGAATTCGACCTACACGATCTCGACAGCCGGCGCCCTCACGGTCGGCGGCGGAGGGATCGAAACGGTGACGGTCGCGAATTCGCCCGTCGACGCCTACAGCGTCCAGATCAAGATGACGCTCGGCGGGGCGCGCGGCACGGCACAGTTCGCCTACTCACTCGACGGCGGCGTGACGTTCAGCCCGAGCATCGTCACGGCGGCCACCTACGTGATCCCCGGGACCGGCATCGTGCTGGCGTTCTCGAGCGCCACCTACGTGATCGACGACCTCTACACCGGCACCGCGACTCCGCCCGCCACCGACAACACGGCGATCGGCCTGGCAATCGACGCCCTCACGGCGAGCTCGTTCATCTTCGAGTGCATCCACATCGTCGGCACCCCGTCGAGCGTGGCCAACGCCGCCACCCTGGCGACGGCGGTCAATACCAAGATGACCACGGCCGAGGCCAACAAGCGCTACATCGCATCCGTCGTCGAGTGCCCCCAGACCGAGGCCGACGCCACCATCGCCACCGCGTTCGTGTCTTTCTCGAGCGCACACGGTCGGGTGCTGGTCGCGTGCGGCGACGCCAACATGGTCTCGACCGTTACCGGTCTCACGCTGCGCCGCAACGGCGCTTGGGCGCTGTGTGCGCGTTGGGCGGGTTCGAAGCTGTCCGAGTCTCCTGGCAAGGTGTTGCTCGGACCGCTGCCCAATGTGGCCAGCATCGTCCGCAACGAGGAGTCGACCCCGGGGCTGAGCGACGCTCGCTTCGTCACCCTGCGGACGCTGGTGGGCAAGGCCGGCTACTACATCACCGACGGCCCCACGATGGCGGGCTCGACGTCGGACTACTCGACGATCATGAACGTTCGGGTCGTCAACCGGGCCGCGACCCTCGCCAATGCGGCCTATACGGACTACCTCAATTCGGACGTCCGCATCGACCCGACCACGGGCTACATCGACGAGCGCGACGCCATCGCGGTCGACAACCACGTGACGGCGCAGCTGCAGTCGGTCCTGCAGGGCACCCCGGGGAGCTCGGCCGACGAGTGCTCGCTCGTGACGTCCGCGATGAGCCGCACCGACAACCTGCTGAGCTCGCCCATCGCGACGGCGGTGGTCACGATCGTGCCGAAGGGCTACATGCGCGCGATCAGCGTCAACATCGGCTTCCGCAATCCCCGCATCGGGTAAGGAGACATCATGAGCGCACCGGCCTATCCCATCATCAACGGCTTCGTGCCGTCGTTTGCGTCGGTCGAGATCCGGCTCGCCGGGACCGCTGGCGCCCTGTCGGCCGCCGGGGCGCTCCCCCTGCCCGGCGTGAAGTCGATCAACTACAAGGACCCGCTGACCATCTCGAAGGTATACGGCAACTCGCCGCGGCCCGTGGGCCGTACGCGCGGCCAGCTGGCGCCCTCGGGCTCGATCGAGTTCTACCGGGACATGTGGGACGCCGCCGTCTCGCTGTTGACCGGTGCGGGCGCCTGGGGCTTCGCCGAGAAGTCGTGGGTCATGCCCATCACCTACGCTGAGACGCTGTACCGCACGACCTGCGACACGCTGATCGGCGTGCGGATTCATTCCCCCGACACCTCGCCCACCGAGGGAACCGAGGCGCTGACGGTCAAGTGCGAGCTGGACATCATGCAGATCCAGTGGAACGGCACCGGCCAGCTCAGCAACATGAACATCTTCGCGGTCAGGTAACGGCCGGCCCAGCCGGCGCAAAGGAGCAACATGGACGCCAAGGAACTGGAGCAGAAGTTGAGCCAGGCGAAGGAGGCCGCCGGGGGTGGCGAGCTTCTCGTCGTCGAGACGGACATCATCGGAGCCGAAGCGCTGGCCTTCCGGGTGCCTTCGCTGGCCGAGTGGAAGCGCTACCGGGCCGAGTCGTCGGACCCCAACCCGGCGGTCAAGTCCGCCGCGGCCGGGCCGCTGGTGTTCGCCTGCTGCGCGTTCCCAACCAAGCCCGAACTCGAGCGCATCGTCGAGGCCCACCCGGGCATCGTCGAGACCTGCATCGGCGAGCTGGTCGAGCACGCCGGCGCGGCCCGCGCAAAAAAAGTTCGCAAGCTGTAGACGGGTGGAAGGCCACCCAGAAGGACCTCGTGGAAATGGCCGAATGCCTCACCGCTTTCATCGACGGCGACCGAGGCGAGCCCGGCCGAACGGGGGCGATGCTGCTGGCCGAGGGGCTGGCTAACCTTCGGGTCTGCAGCGAATTCGCACAGGGCTACGCCAAGGCGTTGTCCAAGCGGGAGACCTGATGGCGGGCGGCAAGGGCATCGAATGGATGATCAACCTGGACGCCAAGACCCAGGGCGCGACTGACGTCATCCAGGCGCTGAGCAGGACCGAGACCGCCGCCGAAAAGGCCGGGCGCATGATCGACCGCGCGCTGTCCAAGATGGACAAGCTCCCGAAGTCGATGGGCGACGCCGGCTGGTCCAAGGGCATCGGCAACCTGAAGCAGCTCGCCCACGGGGCACAGCTGACCGATCGCGAGTTCGGCGCCGTGAAGGCCAGGAGCGCGCTGGTGTCGGCGGAACTCGAGAAAATGGGGGCCACAGGAGAGAGGCACGTCGCGCCTCTGTGGCAGGAAGTTTTCAAGGGACAGTTGGCGCTCGATGCCGTCAAGTGGGGAGCCCGCCAGGCCGCGCGCGCAGTCGCGGGTTTGTGGGACATCGTGAGAATTGGCGCCGACGAGGAGAGAACCGTCCAGGTCTTTGCCAACATGCTCGGCGCCGACGAGGGACGCGCGACCATGGACTACATGGATCGCTTCGCCAAGATGTCCGAGTTCACGAACTCGCAAGTCGAAGGGATGGGGGTCGAGCTGCTGCGCGCTGGGCTTCGAGGCGCGGACTTCCGCAACGCGCTCGGGGCGGCCCTTGACGTCGCCGCGCAGGCGCCGGACAAAATGGAGGGAGCCACGGAGGCGATCGCGGCGCTGTCCCGCATCGCCATGACAGGCAAAGTGGATTTCCGCACGCTCCGCGGCTTGCGGTTGGATCCGCACGAGGTCGAGAATCAGCTGGCCAAGGATCTGGCGCTTGCACCTGACGTGGTGAAGAAACGGCTGCAAGAAGGTGCCCTCAAGGGCACCGACGCCATGGGGTCGATCTTCACCGCCCTCGAGAAGAAGAGCGGCAAGCAGCTCGGCCAGCTCGGCGACGACATGAGCACGGGCTTCACGGCCAGGCTCGACAAGCTGCGGGACGTCCCCGAGGAGATCTTCAAAGACCTCAGGGCCACCCAGGGCTTTCGAGACGTCAGCGATACGCTTGGCCGGCTTGGCGAGTTGTTCGGGCCCGAGAGTGAGACTGGCCAGCGGATCCAGGCCGCGCTGATCAAGACGCTCGACGTCGTGGGGGCGAAGATCAAGGAGATCGACTGGGAGCGCGTCGCTGGATTCATCGCCAACGTTGCCGAGTCGATGGAGGACTGGGTCGAGCCACTGAGCAAGATCGCCGACCTGTTGGGCTACGTGGTCAAGGCCTTCTCCGGACTGCTGGCTCTCCCGACGCTGGGCAAGGACATCGGCGATTGGTTCGCGCGCAAGCTCAACCCTGAGATCAACCAAGACCCGGCTTACAAGCAGGAGGCCATCGACCGCGTGGGCGCGGCGAATGACAAGGCCTGGGAAGCGATGGGGGCGCGCGCCGCCTTCGCCGAGCAGGACGGCTACAAGAAGGCGAACGACCAGCACTCACCCTCCCGCGTGTGGATGCGGATGGGCCAGGACACCGTCGAGGGCCTGGCGGTCGGCATTGAAAGCGCATCGCCCCGGGCATCAGCGGCGGCGGCCGGCGTCGTGGCCCCGCCCAGCCTAGGCGACATGAGCGGCGTCGCGTCGGCCTCGCGCAGCTTCGCGGTCAATGGCCTCACGGTGCCGATCACGATTCAGGTCGGCGGCTCGTCGTCGTCGGCCGAGGACATCGCGCGCGAGGTGGCGGCGCAGGCGCCGGCGGCGCTGATGGAAGCACTCGAGCAGGCGAACGCCATGGCGGGGCTGGCATGAAAGCAACAGCAGCGAAGGGCAAGACCGTCGCGCGCGTGAAGGGCCAGCCGGTCGATCGCACCGAATACGGCCCGGCCGCGACCGGGAACCAGTATCAGGTCTTTTGGGACAGCCCGCAGACCGACGAGGAAACGGGCAATCCGCTCGGCATCGACGGGATGCTCTACGGGGCAAGCCCCTGGGACCGCGTCGCGTTCAACGGCACGTTCCTGCCCGGCGTCTGGGAGGCGTCCGCCACCCCGGCGATCCAGATCGACACCCAGAAGCCGACAGGCTTCGACGGCGCCGCGCTGGTGTCACGCGGCTACGTGCCGGCCGGCATCACGCTCACGGGAAAGCTGTGGACCCCAGAGCAGTGGGGCGAGTGGCAGCGCATTCTGCCGACCTTCTGGACGCCCCCGCACCACTACGCGGTCAACGATGCCAAGCGGGCCACCGGCCAGATCGTGGGCCAGCAGCGCGCCGTCCGGGTCGACCACCCCGGCCTTGGCGCCTACAACATCCACGAGCTGGTCATCCGCCAGATCACCCCACCCGAGCCCACCGGCCAGCAAGGCGTGCGGCAGATCAGGATCATGGCGATCGAATATGTGCCCGAGCCGCCGAAGGCCAAGGGCGCGACGAAGAAGGTCAAGGGCACGGGTGAAGGTCGCGACCGCACCGTGCAGGCCGACCAGATTCTCGGCGCCCGAAAGGTAACGGGCCAGCGCCCCGCCAACGTGCCCCGCAAGCCCAGCGCGGCCGACCTGGCACCGCTCAAGGTCGACCTGTGATCACCCTGACGATCGCCGGCCAGGACTACACCGTCGCGGCTGGCTCGCTCACGATGCCCCGCCAAGGAGCATGGCTCGGGCGCTTCGTGGCCAACGTCGACGTCATCCCGCGGGGCAGCCTCACCGCAACCCTGGCGGGCGTCGACATGCCGGCGTGGATCCAGCGCGCCGAGCTCGTCAAGGGCCAACTCGAAATGCGGGTGGTGGGCGGGTTCGGCGGGCTCGCCAAGACGGCCAAGGCCAAGCACTACCGCAACCCCACCGTGCGCCACGTGCTGAGCGACCTGGTGACCGGCGCCGGCGAGAACCTGTCCCCGACCTGCACCAAGGACGTGCTCGACCTGCCGCTCGGCTACTGGACCACTCTGGCGCTGCCCACCGGTGCGCTGCTGCAGGCCCTGGCCGATGTCGCGGGCGGTGGCGTCCTGTGGCGCGTGCTATTCGATGGCTCGGTCTGGTTCGGGCGCGAGACGTGGCCCATGTGCCCGGCCGAGGTTCGGATCGTCGACCACGACGTCGCAAACGGATCCCAGGTGCTGGGCACCGATGCGTGCGGCATCTGGCCAGGGACCACCGTGGGCGGCCGGCGCGTTGACATGGTGGTGCATGAGTTCGGGGCCTCTCCGCGCTCGCGCGTCTGGTGGGCCGAGGAGCACGCATGAGCGACCGCCTGCAGTCCGCTTTCCGCGCCAGCCAGGGCCACGACCCGATGATCCGCTACGGGTGCATCTACCGCGCGCGGGTCACCGGCCAGAGCGGCGACCTGCAGCGGGTGCACGTGAAGCCGTTCGATCCGACCTTGCCCGAGATGGCCGACATCCCGCTGCGCCACGGGGTGCCCGGCATCAAGGTTCAGGTCACGCCCGGGTGCTCGGTGCAGATCGGGTGGGACGACCGCCGGCCCGACCGCCCCTTCGCGGCCCTGTGGTCGGCCGATGCCTCGGCGGTGCGGATCGTGCTGGACGCGCCATCCCTCGAGCTGGGCAACGAGCAGCCCGCAGACTTCGCGGTCAAGGGCACGTCGCAGGTTTCCGTGCTGGCGGGCGCGTTGACCACCATCGCGGGCGCGCTCTTCTCGCTCGGCAAGTTCACCGAGTCGGCATCGGTTGCGGCGGCCGCTGCCCAGCTACCCGGCACACTCTCGACGCGGGTGCGGATCGGCGGGTAAGGCGGCCACCGTCGACGCGCGATCCTTGACCCGTGGCCACCAGCGACCCACTTGGCATCGACATCGCCTGCGCGGGCGACCTCGACCCGCATTTCCGTCTGTGCCACGGCGCCGAGAACCTGAGCAACGCGCTTTGCCGGCGGCTGTCGGCGGACGCGGGCTCGCTCCAGAGCATCGGCGATGACCCCGACTACGGCTTCAATGTGCCCGACCACCTCAACCTCGAGACCACCGACGACGGCGCGCTCGCGGCCATCAACGCCCGAGCCCGGAACGAGATGCTCAAGGATCCGCGCGTGAGCGGCTTGGCCTCGCAACTGATCGTGGTTCCGGACTGACCCATGGGCATGACGCTAAACGTGGCAGGGCAGAGCAGCGAGGGGCCCTTCGAGTTCGTCGCCGCCGTGGGCGATCTGACGGTCGACCGCCTCAAGCAAGGCCTGCCCGCGGCGCTGCCCGCCACCCAGGGCGAGGTGGTGGGGACGACCATCACGGTGGTCAGCCAGACCGGCCCCGCCGGCGCGCCGGGTGCGGCCGGTGCCCCAGGGGGCGGCGGTGGCCAGGACGTGCAGCCCGAGCTCGACGGCCTCTACGCGACCGACGTGGCGAGCGAACGGCTGCTCAAGCAGGTCCACGCCGACTTCTCGGGCCTCGCATCCGCCACCACGTCGTGCGCCCTCTCGGCGTACATTCGAGCGCTAGGAGGCGCCACCGGGACGTTTCGCCTGCGCGTGGGCGGCTCGGACGGCGTGGCCGACGGCACACTGGTGGCGACCCTGACCGTCACGTCGACGAGCTTCCAGATGGTGACGGCCTCGGGGACGGTGACCAAGCCGGCCGGGACCGCGCTGGTCAAGCTGACCGGCCAGACCTCGGTGGTGGGGCTGGACGCGCAGGTCAAGTCGACGGTCGCGACGTTCTCGCCGGGCTAGCGGCAGTCCAGCAGGCCGTCGACGTCCATCTCGACGCCCCGGACGGTGTCCACCACGCGGTCGCACTGCGTGCGGATCTTAGCCCAGGCGTGGCGCTGGACGAGCTCGAAGCCGCCGAGCGACAGCCCGATCGTCTTGGCGATCTCGTCGGGCGTGTGCTCGCGGCGGGCGGCGGCGTATGCGCAGGTGTCGGGCGCGGCGGCCAGCTCGTCGGGCGGTATCAGGATCCGCAGCTCGCCGTCGGGCGCGACGTCCAGGCCGAGGTGTCGGCGGCAGCGGTAGTAGGGACACGGCCGGTCGGTCCCGAGCCCCAGCGCCTGGCAGGCGCCGTAGGTGGACGGCATCTCGTCGGGCAGGTCGTCGTCATCGCCGACCAGCGCGGGCGCGGGCGCGGCGACCACCACAGCCACGACGGGCGCGCCCAGCACCGCCAGCGCGGCCAGGGCAGCGTCGAGCGAGGCAATCAGGGCGAGGGCCCCGGGCAGCGGGTCGAGCGCCGCGGGCGGGGCCAGGCACCGCGGGGCCCAATCCAGCAGCTCGAGCTGCCTGGTCAGGACAGCCGACCGGGCGCGGACCCCGTGCGGGCGGCTGCGGTGATTGCCAGGTTGGCACGCGCGACGATGCGCCGATGCCAGAGTGGCAGGCTGCTCAAAACCCCGGAGCGCCAATTGGACCACGAATTACAGGTTTCGCCTGCCAGAATGGCAAGTCAAGGAAATTCGCGCGCCTTAGTGGCGCACGGTGGGCCAATCTGGCGCAGCGTTGCCAATGTGTCACGTGGAACACTGAACAGGCGCGCACCTTGCGGGCGGGCCGTACCGGCGTACCATTGGATCATGACCTGGCAGTCATCCCCGTCGCAGGTGCGCGCGCAGGACAGCCGCTTGACGACTGCCAGGTCCAACGGCAGCAAACCTTGCGCGCGTGCCTGGGGCGGGGTCCTGGGAGGCCCCATGCGTATCCATAGCCTGATCGTCGTCGTCGCTCTGCTGTCGCTCGGTTGCGCCGAGGAGGGCGTCCGCCAGCAACAGATGGTGCCCGAGGTGGACGCCGACCCGATGGACCCGAATGCCCCGGGCCGCGGGTACGGCGATGCCGGCGCGACCGACTCGCTGGCGGTGGTGACGCCGGACGTGCTGCCGCCCAGCGGGCCAGAGGCGGGGCTCGAGGCTCCCGTGGTGGTGGCCGACACCGGGGCAGGCGCGGACGTGCTGCCGGGCGGGGCGGACACGGGCAAGGCCGACGTGCTACCCCTGGCCGGCGATGCGGGCGCCGAGGTGAGGCCGGACGGACCGCAGCCGGTGCCGGCGGCGTGCGCGTATCCGCAGGTCATGGCGACGGGCTCTTGTGCCGGGACATGGCCCGGATCCAATCCCCCTATCGAGTGCCTGGCCGGGTGCCGAGGGTACGACCTGACCACCCAGACCACCGTGGGGCAGGTCGAGACGTTCGGCGACGCCCTCATGTGCAATTCCTATCTCCGCGTGACCGAGCTTTCGGGGCGAATCGTGGTCTGTGTGCGCGGCCAGTCGCTCTGTGAGCTGTACTGCCCGTCGGCGCCCAAGGGCTAAGGTAGCGTCCCGCCGCGCCCTAACATTGGGGCGTGGCCACCCTCGACGACCTGCTGGTCCCGCGCGACCGGGACACGATAGAGGCGATCCTTCTGTCGACCCTGCAGGCCGAGGGCTTCCCGGTCACAGACTGGTATGCCGGCGGCGCGGCCCGGACCATCCTCAAGATGGTCGCCACCGGCATCCTGGATCGAGAGCTGTGGATCAAGTACATCGCGGCCGGCGGTTACCTCGACCTCGCCGCCGAGCTCACCGACCCAGACGGCAACCCCATCGAGGGCTGGCTCGAGATGCTGGCCGCGCAGCAATTCGACAAGGCGCGCGTGCCGGCGAGCTTCACCCGGAAGCTGCTGACCCTGTCGTGCGCGTCCGGGCTCGGGCCCTACACCCGCGCCGCGGGCGAGCTGCGGGCCGTGAGCCAGACGGGAAACTACTACGTCAACGTGGCAGAGGTGACGATCCCCGACGCTGGCAGCGTGACCGCTACCTTCCAGGCCGAGTCGCCCGGAATCATCATCGACGCCACGGGCACGATCGACAAGCTGACGGCGCCGTTGCCGGGTGTGTCGGTGGTCGATGCCACCACGCAATTCTCGGAGCCGGTGCGCTACTGGACCGGCAGCGGCACCATTACCCCGTCGGCGACGGGAACGCCTTCGCCCGCGCGCACCCTCAAGGTGACGATCGTCCAGTCGGGCCGCATCGATGGCGTGGGCACGCCGGTCGCCAAGTTCAAGGTCGACGTCTACGCGGCCGGCGTGGTCACCTCCTACGGCCCGTGGGACGTCTCCGAGACCTACGCCCAGGGGGACATCACGCTCTCCTTCTCCGACGGCGCGGCCGGGACCAATAGCTTCATCGGCGGCGACACATGGTACGTCTCGACCCCTGGCCAGCCGACGCTGCAGACCGGCGCCGAGAAGGAGTCCCTGGCCGCGCTCGCGCAGCGCTGCCGCGATATGTGGCCAGCGCTCTCGGCGATTCCGACCGAGGGTAAGTACGCCGCATGGGTGCGCCAGGCCAGCGTCGACGGCGCGTACGGCATCACCCGCGTCGCGACGGCGCCCAGCCTCACGGTGGCGGGCGTGGTCAACATCTACGTGGCCGACGCTCGCGGGACCGCCGAGCCGGCGACCGTGACCGCCCTGCAGGCCTACGTGGACAAGCGCACGGTCGACATCGAGCGCGGGGCAGTCGCCGCCGCGGCGTCCATCACCATCTCGGTTACCGGCAAGGTGTGGGTCAAGCGGGCCAACTTCGCCTCGGTCAAGGCCGCGGTCAAGACGGCCTGGAACAACTACCTGGCCAGCGTCCCGATCGGCGGACAGCAGCCCGGCGGGCTGGTTCGCGTTTCCGCGCTCGACGACATACTAGAGGACGCGGGCGCCTACAATTCCTCGGACCTCGCCATCAACGGCGGCGCCACCGACGAGGACCTGAAGATCACCGCCAACCAAGTCCCAGCCGCCAGCGCGAACGGCACCGATGACCTGACCTGGTACGAGGTGCCCTGATGGGGTACGAGCAGTACCTGCAGTCGATGGACCTCGGGCCCAACTGGGC
>CAYXQW010000013.1:15521-16885 GCA_964466695.1 uncultured Bdellovibrionales bacterium | reverse complement strand
CCAAATTCAGCACAACGTGCTGCACTTCCTGGTCGTATTAGTTTGCAAGGTGCGTGCCATACTGCGGTAATGGCCCCCTGCACATATTTTTATGCAAATTTAACAGCTACTTGCACCTCATGAGCCAGGGATTACATGACGAGCTTGCAATGGCGCTAATTGCAGTATTGAAAATAGTCCTTCATCAATGAAACCTGTTTTTGGGAGAGGTTGCCGCTCCCTGATGGTCGCGGTACCGATTAGTCGTCGTCCTTGTCCGCGGGACCCGGACGGGTCCCGAAGCGCAAGACGGTGGGGTGTAAACCGTAGCGCTTGATCTTGCGCCACAAGGTCGTATTCGAGACCCCGAGATCACGCGCTGCCTGCCCGAGCGACCCGTACCGGCGCGCCAGGGCGGCCTCGATGGCGTGGCGCTCGGCCGCCTCCACCGCCGCCGCGAGACGCTGCGGCGCGGGAGCCACCTGAGCGCTCGCATCGAAGCGGATGTCGCTCGCGCCGATGACGTTGGAAGACGACAGGGCCGCGGCTTGCTCTACCATGTTCTCGAGCTCGCGAACGTTGCCGGGCCAAGAGTGCTCGAGCAGCTTAGCGATCGCGCTCGCGTTGATGCGCTTGTGCTGCCCGGCGCGCGCGTTGTAGCGCGCGAGGAAGTGCCCGGCGAGCAGCGAGATGTCCTCCCGCCGCTCGCGCAAGGGCGGCACGTGCAAGGGCACGACGTTCAGGCGATAAAACAGGTCCTCGCGGAAGCGCTTCTGGTCGATGGCGAGGCGCAGGTCCTGGTTGGTGGCGGCGATGACCCGCACGTCCACCTGCACGGGCTGCGACTCGCCCACGCGCCGGATCTCACCTTCTTGCAAGGCGCGTAACAGCCGCGCCTGAAACCCGGGCGCGGTCTCGGCGATCTCGTCGATGAAGAGCGTGCCCTGATCGGCCTCCTCGAACAGGCCGCGCCGCGCGCGCGTGGCCCCCGTGAAGGCCCCGCGCGCGTGCCCGAACAGCTCCGACTCGAGCAAGGTCTCGGTGATGGCCGCGCAGTTTACGGGGATGAACGGCTTGCCCGCGCGGCGGCTCGCGGTGTGGATGGCCCGCGCGATGAGCTCCTTGCCCGTGCCCGACTCGCCCGTGATGAGCACGGTGGTGTCGGTGGGCGCCACCCGCACCACGAGCCCGAGCAGGTCGCGCAGCACGGCCGCTTGACCGATGATGTTGCCGAGCCCGTAACGCTCGCGAAACTCGCCGGTGAGCACGCTCATCTCGCCGAGCAGGCGGCGCCGCTCGATGGCCTTCTCCACGCGCATGAGCAGCTCGTCTTCCTTGAACGGCTTGGCGAGGTAATCGAAGGCGCCGCGGCGAATGGCGTCGAC
>CAYXQW010000013.1:0-15511 GCA_964466695.1 uncultured Bdellovibrionales bacterium | reverse complement strand
CGCAGCGCGCGCACGCTGGAGTCCACCGTCCCATAGGCCGTCATGACGATCACCTGCGTGCTCGGCGAAAGCTCGATGGCGCGCTGCAACACCTGCAAGCCGTCGTGATCGGCCATGCGCAGGTCGGTGAGCACGACGTCGAAGCTCTCGGCGGTGAGCCGCGCGAGCGCCGCCTGGCCGCTCTCGGCCTCGGCCACGAGGAACCCGGCGGTGCTCAAGATGATGCCGGTTGTGGTGCGCATGTTCTTCTGGTCGTCGACGATGAGGACGCTGCCGCGCATGGCGGCGCGCGCCTTGTCGGCGGCCGGTGGCTCTCTTGGCGTGTTAGCGTTGGCCATGTTTTAAGGCTCTTGGCTCCTTTGATCGCTCGCCGCGAAGGGCAAGCGCAATGAAAAGGTGGCGCCGGCGCCGGGCTCGCTCGTAACCACGATCGTACCATGATGACTATCTAAAATGCGCTTGACCACGGATAATCCCAGGCCCGTGCCGGTCGATTTCGTGGTGAAAAAAGGCTCGAAGATCTTGAGCCTTTGCGCGGGTGAGATCCCTTCTCCATGATCGGTGATATCGACCCCCGCCATCACCTCTCCCTCCCGCACCTCGACCTCTCCCACGCGCACCTCGAGCACCCCACCTCGCGGCATGGCCTGCACGGCGTTGAGCGCGAGGTTGAGCACGGCCTGCCGTATGAGCGCCGCGTCTATGGCCACGGGCATAAGCTCGGGATCGTAGCGCGTGATAAGCTCGATGCTGCTGCTCTCATGCGTAAGCGCAGCCGCGAGCGCCTCCTCGACGATGGGCACCAAGGAGGCGGGGCGCAAGCACACGGCCGCCGGGCGAGCGTAGCTCAAGATGTCGCCGACGATGCGGTTTAGGCGGTTCGCCTCCTCGGCGACGATGTCGAGGAGGGTCTTCGCGTCGCCTTGCGGCTTGAGCATGCGGGTGACGGCGCCGACCGCGTTGAAGATGACGTTGATGGGGTTACGCACCTCGTGCGCGACCACCGCGGCGAGCTCGCCGATGGCCGCGAGCCGCTCGCGCGCTACCAGGTGCTCCTGGGTCTTGGCGAGCTCGTCGAGGCGCTCACGCAAGTTGCGGTGGAGCTGCCGCGCCTCGATGACGACCCCGAGGTGCGACACCGCCGCTTGCATGGTCGCGAGCATCTTCGGCGAGGGCGCGCGCGTAAAGAAGAAGGTCACGGTGCCTTGCAGCGTGGCTTGAGAGACGAGGGGGATTGTGATGAGCGCGGCTATCGCGTGCCGCTCGAGCGCGTCTCGCAAGGGGCCGCAATCGCGCGGCGACAAACAAAGCGGTGGCGTATCGAGCCGCAGCGCCTCGAAGCGGGCCAGGTGCCCGTAGCTCTCGGTGAGCTTTGCGAAGATGGCGCCGTCGCCGTCGCGCGCGTGGACGTAGGCGGGGAGGAGGGTGAGGGTAGACCGATCGATGAGCGAGAGCACGGCCGCGACGCAGCCTGTAGGACGCGCGAGCTCTGTGAGGCTCGCCTCGAGGAGGGCGCCGAGATCCGTGGCGGTGCGCGCGAGCGTCGCGAGGCGATGGAACAGCGAGACCTCGTCCGCCGCGCGAAAGCTGGTCTTGACGGCGCTCATCTCAGGCAATGATACGAAACGTCCGAAACTCGTCTTGATGTTTGCCGAAGCGCGCAATGACGTCTTGCACCTCGGCCTCGGGCGGACCTCGCCGGCAGAAGGACAAGAGCTCGGAGAGCGCGAAGCGCGGCCCCTCGGCGACGACCTCCACCGAGGAGTCGGCGAGGTTCTTCACCCACCCCGAGATCCCATGGTTCTGGGCGTACTTGAGGATGGAGGAGCGAAAGAACACCCCCTGCACGCGGCCTACGATAATCAAGTCGACGCGGGCGAGATCTTCGTCGGTCATGCTCATCGGTTAGCACACAAAGAGACCCGGGCGCGAGAGCGGAGCCGCCGCGAGGCGCGCACCGATCGCGGCCTGCTCGTCGAGGATGCTCTCCAAGTGCTCTCGGGTGGTGAGCGGATTGGCCAAGACGGCGCGCAAGGCGACGATGGGCGGCAGCTCGCCGTAGATCGTATGCGAGAGCAGCGTGCGCGAGACGAAGCCGTGCCCCTCGGCGAACTCGCGCTCTTGCAACGCGCGGTTGATGGCGTTTAGGCGCGCGGCGTCGTGCTCACCCTCGGGGCGATAGCGGTAGACGACGATGTTGAGCTCGGGCTCTGCGAGGAGCTCGAAGCATGGCCGCGCCTCGATCAGACGACACAACGAGGCCGCCTTGGCGATGCCCTGCTCGATGAGCCACGCGAAGCCCCGGCGACCCACGATGGCGAGCGCCGCGTGCAGGTGGAGCGACAACGGCGGTCGTGAGCCCTCGAGCGCGCGCTTGCCGAGATCGCGCGACGGCGCGCGCGCGACGTAGTTGGCGAGCCGCTCGATGTTCTTGGCGAGCGACGGGTCTCGCAGCAACAACGTCCCGAGCCCGACGGGCAGGTAGAGCTGCTTGTGTCCGTCTATCGTCACCGAATCGGCGCGCGCGATACCCGCGAGCTTGTGCGCGTGCGCGGGCGAGAACAACACGGGGCCGCCCCAGGCGGCGTCCACGTGGAAGTGCACGCGGTGCTCGGCCGCGAGCTCCGCCAGCTCGTCGAGGGGATCGATGCTGCCGACCTCGGTCGAGCCGGCGATACCCACGAGGCTCACCACACAGGCGCCGGAGCTCTTGGCGAAGACGAGCGCGCGCCGCGCCTCGCGAAGGTCGATGCGCCCTTGGAGGTCGGCCGGGACGCGGATGACGTTGTCGGCGCCGAGGCCGAGGATATCGGCGGCCTTCTCGGCCGAGAAGTGCATCAAGGTCGAGCCGATGATCACCGCGCGCGTATAGCCGCGGGCCGCGAGCGCCGCGGACAAGCCCGACGCCTCGACGCTCGCGAGACCGTCCTTGGCGCCGAGCGCGGCGTTACGCGCGCACCACAAGGCGGCGAGGTTCGCGAGGGTGCCGCCCGAGACGATCATGCCGAGCGTGCTCTCGCCGTCCTGCGCATACGCGCGGTAGAAGTCTTCGCCCGCGTCGAAGACCAGCCGATGCAACATGGCGATAGCTTGTCGCTCGTAGAGGGTGAGCACCCCCGAGGTCTCTTCCTTGACGATGTTCTGGTTGAGCGCGGTCAAGACCTGGCTCATGGCGAGCACGTAGCCCGGCAAGGCCGAGGTCATATGACCGACAAAGCTCGGCGAGCACGTCTTCACCGTCTTCGGGACGATCTCGCGCAGCAGATAATCGAAGTAGCTCGCGGGCGATGACGGGTGCTCGGGGATGGCGGTGTCTTCGAAGCGGGCGCGTAAAGGCTCGAGGGGCGCCGAGCCCGGACTGCCCGCCCCGCAGAGCGTGCTCGCGAGCACGCGCCTGACCTCGGCGATAGGCTCGTGCTCAGGCGACAACCAGGCGTCGGCGTCGGCGAACAGCTCGAGCACACGCGCCGCGGTATCTTCCTCCTTCGCCATCGCAGCGACACGCCATATCCACGGGGACAACCGGTGTCAAACGCGCGTGGTCCAACCCAAACCCTCTACGTTGATATCGCCTAGTACTTCGCTCACGCAGTCACGTCTGTATGCCAGCCCTTGCGCGCACTTTTCGCTCGAATCGTCAGTGATTTTGGCGGCCGCACGGCGGTCTCGGCCAAGCGGTCGAGGCTATACGTATCCGTCGATCTTTCATGGAGCACCATCAACCGCAACAGCCGCTCGGTTGCTGTTTTCATTCCCAGCGGTTTATCTACCCGTTCCCATTTGGACACGGCCTCACTGCTTACACCCATGCGCCGCGCGAACTCAGCGCCTGAAAGCCCCAAGTATGTCCGCAGGTAGCGGATCTCTTTGGGTGTCAGCTTCACCGACTTCTCGGCGATCATGAAGGCCATTACGCGGTGCAAGTCCAACACCGCAGGTATCTCGATTTCCTCCTCGCCACAGTGTGCGCAGTGGTACACCCGCACACCCACGAGCGTCACGTTGTCTAGTCCGCAGTCATACTTGCGGTTCTCACGGCGGCTCTGCATCTTGGCACCACACTGACGGCATTTATTATTCATGGCTTGCCTCTCCACGCGGTGACCACCACAACGACACCTTGGGCTTCAAATGCGATGACGACACAAATTCGTAGAAGGCGACGTGCTACAGATGGGCTCATCGGCCGAGTTACATCTACCATTGAATTTACTTCTATTCCGCTCAATGCGCCAGATCAAGACAGTCATGGCGGGTTGCATCAAGGATCACAGAGCAGCCGGGCCTCCCGAGGCGCATCGTCGCCCGCCCTGACTTTTCGTGTGGCGCTATCTTTGCGTCTCTGGCACTTATTGCCGTTCAATGGCTCGTATTTTCACCCTGGCTGTCGCGTTCGCGCTCTTTGCGCCCTCTCCTTCGTGGGCCGCGCACGCTTACGGCCAGTTCGGAGACGTGAAGTACCCTCCGAGCTTTGCGCACTTCGACTGGGTGAACCCCGACGCGCCCAAGGGCGGCGAGCTCTTGCTCGTGCCGCCTTTGCGCATCACGCAGTTCGACAAGTACAACCCCTTCACGCTCAAGGGCACCGCGCCGCCGGGGCTCGGCGCGCTCATGTTCGAGAGCTTGCTTACCGGCACCATGGACGAGCCGACGACGGCCTACGGCCTTCTGGCCGAGGACATCGAGGTCGCGCCCGACAAGCTCGCCGTGGTCTTTCGCCTGCGGCCCGAGGCGCGCTTCCACGACGGCGAGCCCGTGCGCGCGCGCGACGTCGTGCACAGCTTCAAGACCCTCGTCGGCGAGCACTCCCACCCGGCCTACCGCGCGATGTTCGCCGACGTCAAAGACGCCGTGGCGCTCGGCGACCGCGTGGTCCGCTTCGATTTTGCAGAGCCGAGCGCGGAGCTGCCGTTGCTCGTGGGCAGCATGCCGGTGTGGAGCCGCGCGTGGGGCGCGGGCAAGCCCTTCGACCGGGTGGTCACCGACACCCCGATCGCTAGCGGCCCCTACCGCATCGGCCGCGTCAACTTCGGCCGCGACATCACCTACGAGCGCGACCGCGATTACTGGGCCAAGGACCTCAACGTGCGGCGCGGGATGTACAACTTCGATCGCGTCACCTACAAAATCTACAAGGATCAGACCGCGCAGACCGAGGCCTTCAAGGCCGGCGAGTTCGACTACATCCAGGTCTTCAGCGCCCGCGATTGGGCGCGCACCTACACGGGGCGCAAGTTCGACGAGGGCGAGCTCATAAGGCGCAACGTCCAAAGCGGCAACGCCGGCGACTTCCAGGGCTTCCTCATCAACAGCCGCAAAGAGCACCTCCGTGATCCGAGGGTACGCAAAGCCCTCGAGCTCGCCCTCGACTTCGAGTGGATGAACCGGCGCTTCTTCTACGACAGCTACGAGCGCGTGCGCGGCTTCTTCGTGGCGAGCGACTTCGAGGCCACGGGGCTGCCGGGTGAGGACGAGCTTGCGGTCTTCGCGTCGCTCTTCGCCGAGGTCGCGCCCGAGATCTTGAGCACGCCCGTGCCGCTGCCGCCCTCCACCGCGGCGCCCGGCAGCCTGCGCAAAAACCTCCGCGCGGCGAGGCGCCTCCTCGCCGAGGCCGGCTGGGTCTATCGCGACGGCGCCTTGCGCGACGCGCGCGGCGAGCCCTTCACCATCGAGTTTCTCGATAGCGAGGGGTCCATGGGGCGCATCATCACCCCCTACATGCAGGCGCTCGAGAAGCTCGGCATGCGTTGTCAGTACAAGATGCTCGACTTCGCGCTCTTGCAGAAGCGCTACGACGTCTTCGACTTCGACCTCACCACGCTGCGCATCCCTGGCAGCGAGGCGCCGGGCAGCGAGCTCAAGGATCGCTTCACGAGCGCGGCGGCCGACACCGAGGGGTCGGGCAACTTCGCGGGCATCAAAGACCCGGTGGTAGACGAGCTCGTAGCCCTCGCCGGCGCTGCCAGGACCAGGCCCGAGCTCATCGCGCGCCTTTGCGCCCTCGATCGGACCTTGCGCTTCGGGCACTACACCGTCGCCCAGTGGTACACCAACGCCTTCCGCATCGCCTACCGCGCCGGCAAGTTCGCCGAGCCCGAGGTAAAGCCGCGCTACTTTCAGCCCGAGAGCTGGATCGTGGCCACCTGGTGGAGCAAGTAGATGTGGGTCTACGTCGCCAAGCGCCTCCTGCTCATGATCCCGACCTTGCTCGGCATCATCACCCTCACCTTCGTGGTCATCCAGTTCGTCCCCGGGGGACCCGTGGAGCAGATGGTCTCGCAGCTCCAGGGCCGGCAAGGCGCCGCCGAGGGCCCGAGCGCGGGCGGCGCCGGCTACCGCGGCCGCCAGGGGGTGGATAAAGAGCGCGTCGAGGAGATCAAGAAGCTCTACGGCTTCGACAAGCCGGCGCCGCGCCGCTTCTTGCAGATGCTCGGTCAGTTCGCCCGCATGGACCTCGGCCAGAGCTTCTTCCACAACAAGAGCGTCTGGCAGTTGATCCGCGAGAAGCTCCCCGTCTCGATGAGCCTCGGCCTGTGGTCCTTCTTCCTCACGTACCTCATCGCCCTGCCCCTCGGCATCGCCAAGGCCGTGCGCGCCGGCACGCGCTTCGACACGGCGACCACGCTCATGGTCCTCTTCGGCTACGCCATCCCGAGCTTCGTTCTGGCCGTGCTCCTGCTCGTCCTCTTCGCGGGCGGCTCGTTCGTGCAGTGGTTCCCCCTGCGCGGCCTCGTGAGCGCCAACTGGCACGAGCTCTCGCTCATCGGCAAGGTCCTCGATTACCTGCACCACATCGCGCTGCCCGTCACCGCCATGGTGCTCGGCGGCTTCGCGGTGCTCACCATCATCACCAAGAACTCGGTCCTGGAGGAGATCCACAAGCAATACGTGCTGACGGCGCGGGCCAAGGGCCTAAGCGAGCGCGATGTGCTCTGGCGCCACGTGTTCCGCAACGCCCTCATCCCCATCATGACCGGGTTCCCGGCGGCGTTCGTCGGCGCCTTCTTCACCGGCTCGCTGCTCATCGAGACCCTGTTCTCCTTGGACGGCCTCGGGCTCCTCTCCTACGAATCCGTGATAAGACGCGACTACCCCGTCGTCCTCGGCACCTTGTTCTTCTTCACCCTCATCGGGCTCTTTGCCACCCTCATCCGCGACCTGTGCTACCTCTGGGTAGATCCGCGCGTGAAGCTCGACTGACCCATGCAAACCCCCTGGCACCGCGCCGCGCGCCGCTTCCGCGATAACCGCCTCGGCTACTACAGCCTGCTCGCGCTGCTCTGCCTGTTCGGCACGAGCCTCTTCGCCGAGATGCTCTCGAACGACCGGCCGCTGCTCGTCCGCTACGAGGGCCGCCTCTACGTGCCCGTCATACAGACGCTCCCCGAGACCACCTTCGGCGGCGACTTCGAGACCCCCACCGACTACCTCGACCCCTTTATAAAGGAGCAGCTCGCGCGGCCCGGCAACTTCGCCCTCTTCGCCCCTAACCCCTATCACCACGGCACCATCAACTACTTCGCGAGCGCAAAAGACCCCGCGCCGCCCTCGCGCGAAAACCTGCTCGGCACCGACGACCGCGGCCGCGACGTGCTCGCGCGGCTCATCTACGGCTTTCGGCTGTCGCTCCTCTTCGCGCTGCTCGTCACCTTGGTCGCGGCCGTCGCGGGCGTGCTCTACGGCGCCCTGCAAGGTTACTTCGCCGGCTGGACGGACATCGCCATGGAGCGCTTCGTCGAGATCTGGGGCTCGATGCCCACGCTCTACATGCTCATCATCTTCTCGGCCCTCTTCGCCCCGAGCTTCTGGCTGCTCGTCGTCTTGATCGCGCTGTTCGCTTGGCTCGGCATCGCCGCGTACGTGCGCGCCGAGTTTTTAAAGAACCGCGCGCTCGACTACGTGCGCGCCGCGCGGGCGCTCGGGCAAAAAAACCGCGTCATCATCTTGCGACACATCCTGCCGAACAGCTTGACCCCCGTCATCACGCTCGTGCCCTTCCAGATGGCCGCGGCCATAGGGGCGCTCACCAGCCTCGACTTTCTCGGCCTCGGCGTCCCGCCCGGCACCCCGAGCCTCGGGGAGCTCCTCGCGCAGGGCAAGGCCAACCTCGACGCCTGGTGGATCTCGCTCTCCACCTTCGCGGTGCTCGTCGTGACGCTCGTCCTCCTCATCCTCGTCGGCGACGCGCTGCGCGACGCCCTCGACCCGCGCGCACGACGGCAAAGTCCGATGGGGTGACGCGGACGGTGCAAACGTGGCACAATCGCGGGCCATGGCAAAAGTCATCAAACATAACAGCGAAGGCGGAGACATCTCCCCCGACACCGGCTTCGCCGACACCCCGATAAAGCGCGCGTCCATCATCCGAAGCGACGTGGTCGAGGCCAGATCCGAGGCGCATCAGATCCGCGAGCGGGCTGAGGCCGAGGCGCTTCAGATCCACGAGCGGGCTCTGGCCGAGGCCGTCGAGCTCCGCGAGCAAGCGAAGAAAGAGGGCTACGAGGCCGGCCGCGACCTTGGCGCCGCCGAGCTCTGTGAGGTGGTCGCCCGCGCGAGTCAGAGGTTGCAACAGATGGAGGTGGAGGCCGTGCCGCAGCTCCGCGACCTCGCGCTCGCCATCGCGCGCAAGGTGATCGGGCGCGAGCTCGAGTTCCACCCCGACGCGGTCGTCGACATCATCCGCCAGGCCCTGAGCGAGAAGGCGCGGCAGCGCCGCGAGCTCGTCTTGCGCGTGAACCCTGCCGACCTCGCCGTCGTGCGCGAGCGCAAGGCCGAGCTGCTCGAGGTCTTGAGCCGCGCCAAGGAGATCGCGGTGCGCGAGGACCCAGACGTCGGCCGCTTCGGCGTCGTCATCGAGACCGACGCCGGCACCATCGACGCGCAGCTCGAGACGCAGATCGAGGTCTTCGAGCGCGTGCTCAAGGAGACGCGTAGGTGACCCACGCCGCCCCGCTCATAGATCTCAGCCACCTCCTCCGCGCGGTCGAGCAGACCGAGGCCATCCACGTGCGCGGGCGCGTCACCGAGGTCACCGGGCTCGTCATCAAGGCCACGGTGCCCGGCGTGCGCATCGGCGAGATGTGCTACATCGACGTCGGCGGCGGCGAGCGCATCACCTGCGAGGTGGTCGGGTTTCGCGACGAGGCGGTGATGCTCATGCCCCTCGGCGAGCCTCGCGGCATCGGCCCCGACTGCGAGGTCATCCCCACCGGCAAGCCCTTCTCGATCAAGTGCGGCTCAGGGCTCCTCGGCCGCATCGTCGACGGCCTCGGCCGACCCATCGACGGCGGCCCGCCGCTCGAGGAGATCCCCGACCTCTGCGAGTGGGCCGTCGAGCGCCAGGCCCCCGACGCCATGAAGCGCAAGCGCGTCACCGAGACGCTCGCCATGGGGGTGCGAGCCATCGACGGCCTGCTCACCTTCGGCCTCGGCCAGCGCGTCGGGCTCTTCGCGGGCTCGGGCGTCGGCAAGTCCACGCTCATGGGGCAGATCGCGCGCAACACCGAGGCCGAGGTGGTGGTCACCTGCCTCATCGGCGAGCGCGGCCGCGAGGTGCTCGACTTCATCGAGGAGTCGCTCGGCGAGGAGGGCCGCAAGAAGTCGGTGGTGGTGGTCGCCACCTCCAACGAGCCGTCGCTCGTGCGCCTAAAGAGCGCCTTCGTCTCGACCGCCATCGCCGAGTGGTTCCGCGACCAGGGCAAGAAGGTGATGTACATGATGGACAGCTCGACGCGCTTCGCCCGCGCGCAGCGCGAGATCGGCCTCGCCATCGGCGAGCCGCCGGCGCGCCAAGGCTACCCGCCGAGCGTCTTCGCCCAGATCCCGCGCCTCATGGAGCGCACCGGCAACAACGAGACGGGCTCCATCACCGCGCTCTACACCATCCTCGTGCAGGCCGGCGACATGGACGAGCCCATCGCCGACGAGGTCCGCGGCATCCTCGACGGCCACATCATCTTGAACCGCGCCCTGGGCGCCCGTAACCACTGGCCGGCGATCGACGTTTTGCCCTCGCTCTCGCGCGTCATGAGCGGCATCGTCGAGGACGGGCATAAGCAGGCCGCCGCCAAGCTGCGCGAGGTCTTGGCCACGTACGAGAAGCAGCGCGACCTCATCTTGCTCGGCGCCTATCAGTACGGCACCGACCCGAAGACCGACTACGCCATCGACAAGATCGACGAGGTCGAGACTTTCTTAAGGCAGGGCCTCAACGAATGCGACGACTACGGGACCACGGTGCAAAAGCTCGTGGCGCTTTTCGCCGACGCTCGTTGACGGAGAGGTGAGAGACCTTGGCGAAGCCCCCCGAATATCGCCTGCAGACGCTGCTCGAGCTGCGCGAGCGCCACAAGCAGGAGGCCGAGCGCGCGCTCGGCGAGGCCTTGGCTGCGCACAAGGCCGCGCTCGATAAGCAAAAGAGCATGGAGGACGAGCTCGCGCACATGATCACGAGGCGCGAGCAGAAGAAGCGCGAGTACTCCGAGAAGGCCATGCGCGGCGAGATGTCGGCGCAGGACGTGGTGAGCGCGAACGACTACATCAAGCGCCTGCGCGAGCGGGAGGAGCTGCAAAAAGAGGCCATCGAGGAGCAGAAGCTCGTGGTGGCCGAGAAGCAGCGCGCGCTCGACGCCGCGCGCGAGGCGCTCGTCAAGGCGAGCGCGGAGCTCAAGGCCTTGGAGAAGCACAAGGAGAAGTTCCTCGAGGAGTGCAAGAAGGCGCGGCAGGCCAAGGAGGAGGACGCGATGGACGAGCTCGCGCAGCAGATCTTCATGCGCGGCGAGCGTTAGGCGAGGGCGGGCTTTTCGTGCTAGGTGGCGAGGGAGAGTCGAGCAGAGCGGAGGTTTTGTAATGTCGCGCGTAGAAGAAGATCGCGAGGCTCAGCGTCTTGTCGAGGCGAGGCGCATCGAGGCAGATCAGAAGGTCAAGCACAACGAGGCCAAGGTCGCGTTCGGCAAAGTCGTAGAGCAGCAAGCTGGCCTCAAGCAGCAAGAGACCCAAAAGCCGCGGCTCGCCGAGCAGCAACACGCCGAGGGCGCGCGACGCGAGCAACACCTCCCGAGCGCGGCTCTCATGGCGCGGCGCGGCATCGACGCGCGCGCGGTCAACGCCATGCTCGAGAAGCATGGCGAGAAGAACGTGGCGGCGAACGCCGAGCGCCTCCTGTCACGGCGCGAGGAGCTCTCGGACAAAGAGGCGCGGCGCGTCGAGCGCCTGCTAGATTCGGGCAGCGAAGAGCAGCGCCTCGAGCGCGAGGCCCTGGCCGCCATCGCCGGTCACGACGAGGGCGAGTGCGATGACGCGGGGCAGAAGTCGCGCGGCGGCGGTGGCATGGACATGGGTGGGCAGGCCCAGCCAGGCATGGCTGAGCTCGCGGGGACCGGGGCGAGCGCGGCGTCGCAGCAAGCGACGAGCTTGCCGATCGAGGTGCTCCGCCAGCTCGTCGCGCGCGCCTTCGCGGGGGTGACGCCGGAGGGGCTGCATCAATTCACGGTGGAGCTCAAGATGGAGGTGCTCGGGGGAGCGCGGCTCGACATCGTGAGCGACGCCGGCAAGATCTCCTGCACCTTCCACACCGCCGACAAGAACATCGGCCGGCTGGTCAAGGCGAGCGCCGGGCCGCTCGCGCGGGCCTTGAGCGAGCGAGGTCTTACGCTCGAGCGGCTTGAAGTGAAATCCGGGTGATGGTAACTTTCCCCCCCTTTTTCATGAGCCGATAGCACATGGCACCGCCTCGTCCGTACACGTTCCCCGGTCTGCGCAAGATGACACGCTCGGCGGTCGCGCTCGAGGCGACCATGCTCGACTACTTCACCGCGCGGCCGCTCTTTGAGGGCTTCTTGGAGGAGCTCGGCGCGTTGTTGCAGCATTATTTGAAGGAGCCGTGCAAGCTCGTGCCGCCCGAGTCGAAGACGGTGCGCGGCGCGGACCTCGCGGCGATCTTGCCCTCGCTGGGTTGCCTCGCGCTGATCGGGCTTGCGCCGGGCGAGCGCAAGATCATAGCCGAGCTCGACATGGGTCTCGCCTCCTTGAGCATCGAGCGGCTGCTCGGCGGCACGGGGCAGTGCGATCGCATCTTGCGCCCGCTCACCGAGCTCGAGCAGGGCGTCTTGTCTTTCCTCGTGCTCAAGATGTTGGGCGCGTTCCACGAGGGCTTGCAGACCGGGCACGAGCTCGCGCTCACCCTCGACGGCTTCGCCACGAGCCCGGCCGAGGTCTCGAGCTTGTTTGCGGCCGATGAAGAGCTCATCATGCTCGGCGTGCGCGTCTCGGTCGGGCGCACGGTGGGTTACGCGCGCATCTTCTTGCCCGGGAGCATCATAGGCGAGCGCTTCGGCAAGTCGGTTCCGCAGTCCGGGGCGCGCGCCCCCGCGCGGGTGTATCTGGCCGCGCTCGCCGAGACCCTGGGCGACATGCCGATCGAGGCGCGCGTCGAGGTCGCCGCCCTGCCGGATCTCTCGGTCGAGGACATAGCGCAGCTCGAGGTGGGCGACATCATCGTCATCGAGCACCATGGCATATCGAGCACCACGGGGAGCAGCGGCCTTTCGGGCCAGGTGTTCGTCAAGCTCGATGCGGGCAAGAACGGCAGCCTCGTCTGCCGGCTCTGCGGCGACTCCGAACAGCATCTCGAGATCGTCGACTTTGTGATAAAGGAAGAGCCAGAGGAGGAACCAATGGCGATAGAGAGCACGGGCGACGAGCCCGCGGCGGAGGAGAACCTCGCCGAGACCGAGGGTTTGCTGCGAGACGTGGCGGCGCCGGTCGTCGTCGAGCTCGGTCGCTTGCGCATGAACGTGGCGCAGGTGGTGCGGCTGCGCAAGGGTCAGATCTTACGCCTCGCGCGCGCGCCTGGCGACCCGGTCGACCTCGTGGTCAACGGCCGGCTGTTCGGCCGCGGCGAGCTCATCGACGTCGAGGGTGAGCTCGGCATCCGCATCGTGCAGATCGTCGGGGCCCCATGAGCGCTCCTCGCGTGCGGTTTCTCTTGATGATCGGGGCCTCGCTCATCTCCGTGGCCGCGACGGTGCGCGCCGCCGAAGCGCCGAGCGCGGTCACGTCGTCGAGCGAGGCGCCGCCGCCCTCCACCTACGATCTCCAGCGCCAAAAACACGGGACCGAGCCGCGCGAGGTCGGGTCCTTGACCGGCCAGCTCTTGCGCACCCTCTTCTCGCTGATCTTCGTGGTGGCGCTCATCTACGCCGGAGGCCGCGTGGTGCTCTGGCGCCTCGGGCGCGGGCGCGTGGGGAGCGGTGCCAGCCTCAAGGTGGTGGAGCGGCTGGCGCTCGATCCCAAGCACACGATCTTCGTCGTCGATGGTTTCGGCAAGCGCCGCTTGTTGCTCGGGGTGGGCAACGAGAAGGCCGTGACCCTGCTCGACGCGTACGAGCCCGAGCAAAAAAGCGCAGCCTCTTTCGCGGGCGAGCTCGCAAAGGATCGCCCGCGCGCCGCGAGCAGTGAGGAATGTTCATGAGCAAGCAAGGTCTTGGCGGCGGGGTTTTGCTCGCGTTGATGGTGAGCCTCGCGAGCGCCGACGCGCACGCGCAGAGCATGCGGCAGATCATGGGCGGGGATGCCGGCGATGGCGGCGTGGCGAGCCGCCCTTTGGTGCTCATCGCCGCGCTCGCGATCTTCGCGCTCGTGCCGTTCGTGCTCATCATGGTGACGAGCTTCGTGAAGATCGCCGTGGTGCTCTCGATCATCCGTCAGGCGATCGGCACGCAGCAGATCCCGCCGACGCAGGTCATCACGGGCCTCGCCATCGTGCTCACCGTCTACATCATGATGCCCGTCGGGCTCGAGATTTACCACGAGTCGCAAAAGAACATGTTGCAGTACGGTAAAGACAAGGGCGTGATGAGCTTCACGGTGGATCAAGTGCGCCAGATGATAGGTGAGGCGCAGCATCCTTTACGTCGTTTCCTCATCAAGCACACGCACTTGAAGGAGCGCGACATGCTCTACAAGGTGGCGTGGAAGATGCGCCAACCCGAGGACCGGGCCACGCTCACCGACGAGGACTGGGCCATCCTGGTCCCGGCGTTCGTCATCACGGAGCTCAAGGAGGCCTTCCAGATAGGTTTCATCCTCTTTGTGCCTTTCCTCGTGATCGACATGGTGGTGGCGAACATCTTGATGGCCCTCGGCATGCAGATGCTCTCGCCCACCACGATCTCGCTGCCCTTCAAGATCTTGTTGTTCGTGCTGGTCGACGGCTGGTACCTCATCACGCGCGGTCTCGTGCTCGGCTACCAGTAGCGTCGAGGGTGCAAAAATGGACCAGAGAGTCATCGACTTCGTCCTACAAGTCACGAACCAGGGCTTGCTCGTGACCATCATCGTCTGCGGCCCGCCCATCGTCTTGAGCATGATCGTGGGTCTTACGATCTCGCTCTTCCAGGCCGTGACCCAGATCCAGGAGCAGGCCTTGACCTTCGTGCCCAAGCTCATCGTGATCTTCGGCGCGCTCGCGGCGCTCGGGCCCTGGCTCGGCGCGACCTTGTTGCGCTTCGCGACGATGTGCTTCGAGGGCTTCCCCACCGTGGTCCATTGAGCGGGGTGTAACCCAAGATGGAGCCTTTCCTCCGACAGGTGGCCGGTTGGCTCAACTACACGCAGGAGCTCTTGGTCCTCGGTCTGGTGCTCGCGCGCACCATGCCGATGGTCATCCAGACACCGTGGCTCGGCGGTAAGATCGCGCCGATGGAGGTGAAGATGGGCCTCGGCCTCGTCTTCACCATCGTGCTCTGGCCCATCGCCCGCGGCTCGCTCACCGCCCCTCTACCCACGAGCGCCTTGCCCTTCTTGTTGCTCATGATGAAGGAGGTCTTCATCGGCCTGGTCGTGGGTTTCTTAAACAGCCTCGTGTTCATCCTGATGGAGATGGCAGGTCGCCTGGTGGACACCTCGCGCGGCACGGCGATGTCGGAGGTCATGGAGCCGCACTCGGGGCAGCGGGCCACCCCCTTCGGTGATCTCTTCTATCAGCTCTTCCTCATCATCTTCATGGCGGTCGGGGCCCACGGCATCTTCTTCGATGCCTTCTTCATGTCGTTTTCGGCCGTGCCGCTCAACGTGGGATTACCGCCGGTAGATCAGCTCGGCACGCTGGCCTATTACGTCTTGCGCCTCACGGGGGATGTTTTTTTGGCCGCGGTCCTGCTCGCCTCGCCGGTCATCGCCGCGGTGCTCGTGACCGACGTGGTCTTCGGGATCTTGAACCGCGTCGCGCCGCAGCTCAACGCCTACTTCATGGCGCTTCCTGTAAAAGCCATGGTGGGGGTCATCTTGATCCTCGCGGTGCTCGACGCCTTCGTGCAGCGCTTCGACGACTGGGTGGTGTGGTCTTTGCAAACGGCGGAGAGGTCGTTAGGACTGTTCTCGCGCTAACAAAAGAGGTGTCTTGCGGACAAATCTCGAGATCGCTAGGCTAGCAAAAGACAGCTCGAGGAGCGGGATGCTTTCGACCGCACTTGCCCATTCGGGGCGCGCGCCAAGAACGAGACCTGCTTGC
>CAYXQW010000012.1:11610-17173 GCA_964466695.1 uncultured Bdellovibrionales bacterium | reverse complement strand
ACCGTCGCCTCGCTGACCGTCTATGACATGTGCAAGGCCGTCGACAGAGGCATCACCATCACCGACATCAAACTGCTCGAAAAGGACGGCGGCGTTTCGGGGCGCTTTATCGCCCGCGCCTGAGAGCGGAGGCACACCTTGCGCGACAGACAGAACAGGCAAATCGAATATCTGCGCCTTTCGCTGACACAGCGGTGCAACTTCTCCTGCGGTTACTGCGGCGGGCAGGCCGCCCTCGGCGAAAAAGACGAACTGACGCCCGGCGAACTGCTGCTTTTACTGCAGGCCTTCGCGGTGTGCGGCATCACACGCCTGCGCCTGACCGGCGGCGAGCCGCTGCTGCGGGCGGATCTGCCCGAAATCGTGCGCCTCGCTTCCTCGGTGCCGCAGTTTACCGATATTTCCTTGACCACCAACGGCGCGCTCCTGACGAAACCGCTGGCTAAACGCTTGAAAGAGGAAGGCCTCGGCAGGGTAAACATCAGCGTCGACTCCCTGCGGTCGGAACGGTTCAAAAAAATCACGGGCGGCGGTAATTTGGCCGATGTCCTCGACGGCATCGACGCGGCGCTCTCGTCAAGTTTAACCCCTTTACACCTGAATGTCGTCCTGACGCGCGGCGTCAACGACGACGAGGCAGACGATTTCCTGAATTACGCCAAAAACAACCCCGTCACCGTGCGGTTTATCGAGCTGATGCCTTTCGGCGGCGCGCGGGAGGGGGGTGTCCCCAACGGCAAAATCCTCGCCCGGCACCCCGAACTGAAGCCCATCCAAAAGGCCTTCTCCGGCCAGCCGTCAATCGACTATACCGCCCCGGGCTGGGAAGGCAAGGTCGGCTTCATCAGCCCCGTCACGGAGAAGTTCTGCTCGGTTTGTAACCGTGTACGGGTATTGGCCGACGGCACGCTGAAACCTTGCCTGGGCAGCGATGAGGCGACACCCCTGAAACCCCTGCTCCATGACAGGGAAAAACTGATTTCTGCCATCCAGTCCGCGGTGCTCGGCAAGGCGAGCGGCCACCATTTCGAGCGGGGCTGCTCGGCCGGTTGTACTTTGCAGCAGATCGGCGGTTAACGGCTCAATACATTCAAACGGAAAGAGGGAACGGTTAATGGCGCATGTGGCCGCGGTCAACATCAGTGAAAAAAAAGGAACCGTCAAAAAGACGGTGGAAACGGCCGAACTCGTCGAGAACTTCGGTCTGCGCGGCGACGCGCACGGCGGCAGCTGGCACCGCCAGGTGAGCCTGCTCGCCTGCGAAAGCGTCGCCAGGGCGAAGGAGCAGGCGAAGGATCCCGAGAAGTGGCTCCGCTCGCTGGTTTTGGCGGCGAAGCAGGTCGAGCATGGCCTCGACAAGACCATGTTCAAGGTCCAGACGGTCGACTGGCGCACCGGGCGCTGTATCCCCACGGCTACCGTCAAACACTGGCTCCGCGTGCTGGTGCAGGCCGGGGCGAAGCACGTCGCCTACTATCCAGACAACCTCTTCGACGACTGCCCGAAGCTCACCGAGATCCGCGAGGCGGTGAGCACCGAGGCCTTCCCGTTCATCCCGGAGCGCCGCGCGCGCTAGGAGCGATACTTGGAGCTCTTGTTCAACTTCGTGTTCTTCTATCCGCTCTCGATGTCGTTCGTGTGGATCTCGGGCGCGTACGTCTTCGCGCTCTTTCGCATGGGCTCGAGCGAGGAAGCGCCCGCGCCTGAGGCGATGCCGTTCGTCTCTATCTTGATCCCTTGCCACAACGAGGAGAGCTCGATCGACGAGACGATCACCGAGATCATGCGGCAGGACTACCCCGACTTCGAGGTCATCGCGATCGACGACGCGAGCACCGACCGCACGGGCGAGCTGCTCGAGGCGCTCCGCGACAAGCACCCGCGGCTCCGGGTGGTGACGTTGGCCGAGAACCAGGGCAAGGCCGTCGGGCTCACCATGGCGGCCATCATGAGCCGCGGCGAGTACCTCTTGTGCATCGACGCCGACGCGCTCCTCGAGCCGCTCGCGCTGCGCTACCTCATGTGGCACTTCGAATCGCCGCGGGTGGGCGCGGTCACCGGCAACCCGCGCGTCCGCAACCGCACGAGCGTCATCGCCAAGATCCAGGTGGCGGAGTTCTCCTCGATCATCGGCATGATCAAGCGCGCCCAGCGCGTGCTCGGCAAGGTCTTCACCGTCTCGGGCGTGGTGGTGGCGTTTCGCAAGAAGGCGCTGCTCGACGTGGGCTTCTGGTCGAACAACATGATCACCGAGGACATCGACATCTCCTGGAAGCTGCAGCTCGCCAAGTGGGACATCCGCTACGAGCCGCGGGCCCTCTGCTGGATCTTGATGCCCGAGATGCTCAAGGGCCTGTTCCGCCAGCGCCTGCGCTGGGCGCAAGGGGGCGTCGAGGTGCTCTTGAAGTACGCCCGGGAGATCTGGCGCCCGCATAACCGCCGCATGTGGCCGCTCTACCTCGAGTACGCCTTGAGCCTCCTATGGTGCTACTGCTTCCTCGCCACCTTCGTGCTCTGGCTCTTGCACTTCGTCGTCGAGCTGCCGCCCGCGATGGTGGTGCGGACCATCGTCCCCGGCTGGACCGGGGTCATCATCGCCTCGGTCTGCCTCACCCAGCTCGTGGTGGGCATGAGCCTCGACCGTCGCTACGATAAGCACCTCGGCAAGCTCACCTTCTGGATCCTCTGGTACCCGGCGCTCTACTGGCTCATCAACTGCGTCGTCAGCGTCATCGCCCTGCCGAAGGCGGTGTTCAAGGACCGCACGGCGAGCGCGGTGTGGACGAGCCCCGACCGCGGCTTTGGGAGGTAACATGGAGCTCGCCAACAACGAACCCCTCATCATCGACGTCCCCGAGAAGCTCTCGATGCTCCGCCGCACCACTGAAGCGAGCCTCACGCTCTTTGGCGCGGTGGTGTGGATGATCGCCCTGCGACCGATCGTCGCCATCATCCTCTGGTACCTCGGCTGGCACCTCGCCTACGCGCACATGATAAAGCTCGAGGGCCTCTTCAACGCCGGCTACTTCGCCGTGCTCGGCGGCGTGGCGCTCTCGATCTTCGTCGGGCTCTTGCTCTTTAGCCGTTACAACGCGGCGCGCTTCGGCGCGGCGACGAGGCGCCGGCCACGCGGCGCCGCCACCTTGGACGAGCTCGCGGCGTTCTTCGCGATGGACCCGGCGAGCTTGCAAGAGCTCCGCGAGGCGGGCGCGGTCGTGGTGTACAGGACGGCGCGCGATCGCATCGAGCTTAAGCACGGCAAAGCGCCCCGCATCAAGGCCCGGCACGAGCCGCTCGGCGAGCCTACGGCGCCCTGGAGCCCGCTTCGCAAGCTTTACTGAAAGCTGGCGAGCTTGCTATCGTAGCGCTGGGTAATGCGGCGCCCGAGAGGGTGCCCAGTGTCAAGAGGAGGGAATGAGATCATGCGCTCGCGCTATCGCTGGTCTTATCGGGGAGAGGTCTTCGAGCTTTTTTACAAATTCGATCTACCCAAAGCCGACCGGGCGCACGTCGTCGAGTTCCATAGCGAGCTCGCCGCCAGGAGCTATCTCCACCGCTTCGTCGACGACTACTTCATCACCTCTGCTTTGCGTAGCGAGCTACGCCACGCCTTCTACTTCTCGGGGTTGATAGCCTCCGCGGCCACCGACCGCGAGCTCTGGGAGCAGATCGCGTCGCGGCTCGCTTGGCAGGAGCTCTTTTTGACGCGCCGGGTGCTCACCCCGCCTGCCGGTCGCGCGTCCAAAAAAGAGGAGGAAGAAGCCGCGGCGCGCGCGCGCACCTTCATCAAGGTCGACGTTTTGTGGGCGGAGGGCCGCGACCCGGTGCCGGGCCTGACCCTCGAGCTCACCGCCCCCAACGGTGAGCATGCCTCCAAGAACACCAACCAGCGCGGGCTCGCGCGGCTCGACGGCATCACCGAGGGCGCCTGCGTCGTGGGCTGCTACTGGCGCAACTTGAGGGTCGAAGAGTGCGTCACGCCGGTGCCCGAGGGTGGACGCCCGAAGGCCCGCGACCGCCGCGCCCCCGCGCCGCGCGCCATCGTCGAGGTCTGTGCCCACAAGGTGCGCCGCGGGGAGACCCTGGTCTCGCTGGCCGAGAGCGTAAACGCGAGCTGGCAGGAGCTCGCCTACTTCAACTGGGGCACGCGCGACCCGAGCATCGTCAACGCCATGCTGGCATCGAGGCTGGGCTGCACGCGCACGGCCGAAAACGGGCGCAGCTACGTCTTCGACGACGACGACGACCCGGGCATCATCTACCTGCCGCGGCCCTTTAACCGCGGCGGCCTGCAGACCGGCCGACTGCACACGATCGAGGTGCAGCCCATAGTCGAGATCGTGCGCGAGGACGTCGCGATCCCGATGCCGCGCGACTTCGACGAAGACCCCTACCACGACGACGAGGTCCGCCTGGTCGCAGTAGACGGCAGCTACGAGGCGCGCCTTGCGTCGAGCGATCCCGAGCACGTGGTCGACAAGGGCGAGTGGCTCTACTACTGCTTTCGCGCGGTGCCGGCCGGCTCGTATGAGGTCCTGGCGACCCGCGGGGGGCAGTGGCTGCGGCTGTACCTGCTCGAGGTGGGCGCCGCAAAGAGCGAGATCGACGGCGTCGCGCTCGCAAAGCTCGACCTCGAGACCATCGAGTACCACGAGCCCGACGAGAGCGAGCTCGCCGAGGATGACGAGGACGATCTCGAAGAAGAAGAAGAAGAAGGGGGTGAAGCATGAATGGAGCGCCAAAACCATATTTCGTGCGACTGTTCTGCGCCGACTGCCCGCCGGTGCCGGCTAGCGCCAAGCCAAAGCAAAAGAAGGAAGCCGAGGCCCGCCTCAACGGCAGCTTGCACGGCCTGTTCGTGCTCCTTCGCGACCAGGGGCCGCCGACCGCCGTTCAAGCCGACAGCTCGGCGCCGCCTGCCGTACCCGATCTCAAGCTCAGCAAACCCAGCAGGCCCACCAACGCCTGGGTCGCCGGCTTCGTCGACGCCAACGGCTGGCTCGAGGAGCTCGGGCCCGGCAGGAACCCGTGGCATAGCTGGATGTGCAACAACAGCCGCTGCCAAAAGCCGCACGCGCACCACAACCCGGGCTGGATCTTGAAAGCGGATCACAAGTACCAGGCCTACCTCATTCGCCACCCAAACCCCGAGTTCACCTTGAAGCTGCGCGACTACCTGAACGCTCGGCTATGGCAAGAGCTTGCGGGCACGGCCGAAGTCCCGGCCATGAGCGGCGGCTTCGATTTTAGCGACTACCCCGAGAAAGTCGCGCCGCAAGAGCTCTCGTTCACCGAGGAGAAACTCGGCACGAGGGGCGCTTGCGCTTTGGCCAAGATCCCCGAGGACCCCAGGCGCTTCATCCCCGCCGGCCACGAAAACTACGACGGCTGGACGCTCTACGCCGGCATGCCGCACCGCCACTGCGCGCCGGTGCGAGCCGCGGTCGAGCGCTTGCAGCACCACCTCGGCGCGCTGCGCTACCCGGTAGGTGACCAAGCCGAGCCCTATTTGCCGACGGAGACCGCGGCGCGCTGCGCGATCGCCGTCACCACGTCCTCGTCG
>CAYXQW010000012.1:0-11600 GCA_964466695.1 uncultured Bdellovibrionales bacterium | reverse complement strand
GTTCCTACGGAAACCGCGCGCGGCGACTTCGACCTAAAGCTCTCCGCGGCGGTAGGCCGGTTTCAACACCACCTCCGCGTGGGGCGGGGGTTTTTGCTCGAGAGCCCGGCGGCGACGCTCCGAAAGCTCCTCGCAGCGGAGCCTCCCTACGCGCCGCTCGCTCCGCCTGCGAACGAGGGTTGGGACGGCCCGCGCCTCTCCTGGCGCTACCTTATAGGCAAGCCGCTCATGAAAGGGGACGAGGCGCGGGTATGGGGGAAGCCGAAAGAAGAAGAAGACCTCCGTGCCGGCAAGCTGGAGACGACCGAGAGCTTCCCCGCGCCGGAGGTGATCGACGATGCCCTCAAGGCCTCGCGCGGCGCCGTCGACGCGCTCGCGGGGCGCTTCATCGACTACTGGATCCGCGAGGGCATCCGCAAGGCCGGCAAGGTGCTGGTGGAGATGACCGCTCACAACGCCCCCGAGGGCCCCGTCAAGCGCGCGATCTGGATGCGCGAGGAGGCGGCGGTGCGCCTCGAGCTGTGGCGCAGGCTCATCAAGGTCATGGGCTGCCCGCATGGCATCGCCTTGAGCTGCGCGTTCCGCGACATCGAGACCGGGCGGCTGAACGCGCCGGTAGGCATGATAAGCCAATCCATCCACAAGACCGGGCTCGCCATCGATCTGGCGGTGGTGGGCACCCACGGGCTGCCGGCTCGCAGGGGCGGGGAGAACGAGATCGTCGACTTCGCAACGCCGATAAACTCCTGGCCGATCTACTTCGAATGCACCCGCTATACGAAAAAAACCCGCGAAAAATACCTGCAAGAACTCAAAAGCTGCGCGCTCAGGCTCAAAACAAAGCTCAAGGAGGCGGTTAAGAAGAGATTGGAGCAACGCGCACAAAACCTTCGCCACATCCTGAGCAGCAAGATCTCTGAGGATGCCAAGATCGGCACCGCCTTTATCTGGCGGCTCTACGACCGCTCGACCTGCGACCCCGAGAGGGGAGACTTGAAGAAGGTAAAGCAGGGCATCAAAGCGGAGCAAAGAGTTCTGTTTGAGCGCCTCGCCCGTCGGTTCGAGGTCGATAACCCGCGCAAAGAGTACAATGATGCCGTCTACAAGTGGAGGCGAGATTGGGAGCGCATACTGCGCCCCAGCTTCGAAATCTTCGAGAGCTTGAACGAGCGGCAGCTCGCGTACACCTGCTACCGGCAGGAGATCAGGCCGTTTATCTACCTCCCCCGCTCCGCCAGAGGCGGCGACAACGGCCCGTCGATCCGCCCTGACGCCAAGCTGCTCGTACGTCATCGGGTCAACGCCGCCAACGACATGCCGGAGACGCATTTACCAAACGCCCGCTCCTGGCTGAACCTCACCGTCGTGGGCAATGTTTGCGGCTTGTTTCGCATCACCTCGAATACCGCGGGCTTTCGCGACCCCACCTTCGAGGGCCACCACCCGATGGCGCCCGAGGTCAAGGTCCGCTTGAGCGGCGAGAGCGGACGCACAAACGCGCTCGGCACCATTACCGGCCTGCTGCGAGAGTTCGTGCAGTACGATAGCCTGCTGCAAGAGATCGAGAAGCAAGAGAACCTAGAGCAGCGAGGGATCGTGAAGCAAGAGAGCCTGCTGCGTGGGATCGAGCAGCAAGAGATCCAAAGGCTGCGGACGCTGTCGGCCTGGATCAAGCGCCCGCAGGGAGGGTCCGAGGATAAATTCGTGCTGCTTTTGCGCCGTCCTGAAGATTACGATCTCGAACTCATGGCCCGCTGGGCGAAGCTGAACAAGGAGAGCGCGCAGTTGAAGCTGTCTTTGTTGAAACGCGATGATTTTAAGCTCCTTAAACAAATCGAAAAAAAAGGGGAATTTGCCGAGGTTTTGTTCTTGCTCGAGCCCATGCATGAAGAGACGAGCAAGCTCGTCGGCCTCAAAACCCTGGTGGGCGAGATCAAGACCGGCGCCAAGTGGGCAGAGCTATTGCGTGAGGTCAAAAAGCAGCCCGAGCTTCCCGGCGATAAGAGGAAGAACACCGACTTCCAGGTTTGCCTGCAGCCTATCTTCGAGCTCAACCTCGATAACCTCTCGCCGGCGCGGCTCGCAAGCCCAGAGCAAGACTTCCGCCTCCCGGGGATATTCGACAAGCTCCCCGAGGTTACGACGAAGAATGTGCAGATCTCGCTGCGCGCGCAGGACGAGTTCATCTGCCCTGCTCCAGGTATCGGGCGCGCGCTCGAGTGGTGGCACTATCAGACCGTCGCCCTATGCGGGGCGGATCGAGGTAACGGGCCGAGCGCGCTCAAGAAGGACGAGGATCCAGACCAGGACTTCTGTGATCCCCACGGGATAGCGGCGCCCGCGCCCCATCGAGGTCCCACCTTTGGCACGCTGATGGGCGAGATCGGCTACTCGAAGGTCGTGATAGGCGAGCAGGGCATCCCCCCTCTAGAGACCGAAGCCGTCAAGAACGGCCTCTACACCCCCGGCTATGGCTATAAAGCCCACAGCGCTGGCAGCAACACGACGGGCGAGATGGCCGAGAACGGCGAGTGACCCTCACGGCTCTCTCCACACCAGCCGCACTTTGGGCGCATGTCGCCGCAAGCGCTCAGATGGTTCGTCTGTAGCCCGCGCGCTCGTAGGCCCACAATCACGGCCATCTCCTCGGTCCGGAATTGCCCGACAGGATCCTGAGGATCACGGCGCTCATTGAGTCTCCGGCAGGTCGTCGTGGGCCGCGCAGAGCTGCTTTATCGAGACCTTCGAGAGCTTGGACTGCAGGTCGGCCAACTGAGCCTCGGGCGGCGCGTTTCCGCCTCCGAAGGCGTAGGCGCGCATCCCATCCGCACACAACCCGTAGAGCAGATACCTCGTGAACCTGGTGTCGGCGAGCCACGTGGTCTCCCTCACCAGAACGAGGTTGTGCCCGCCGCTCGGTACGAACTGCAAAAACGCATAGGTTGTCGAGCTGGGCTCCGTCCCATCGAATCCCCAATGGTTCTCGCTCTCGAGTTCTTTGCGCGCGAGCGTCTTGGCGCCAGCTCGGATCTCGAGCCATAACCCTCCCTCGCGGTCTTCGTCTTCGTCTTCGTCATCGTCATCGAGCTGTTCGTTCGGGATAGGCACCGCCCAATGAAGATGACGAAACCCCTCGCCGACAGGAATCGACGCCGTCTCTGGCTCGAACTCCGTCGAAAAGCTTTTCGAGGACACGAGCCGCACGGCCGGGCAGCGGTCTTCATGGGCCTCGTCGTTTGGCACCGCCACGCTTCGTATGGGAGCCTCGCCGCGAGTCTCGGCAATCTCCTTGATGAGCTCAATGTGCTCTGGGCTCGAGCAGTACCCGAGCAGCTCGTGGTGCTCATGGCCTGAGCCCGCGCCGAGCATGTGTGCCGGCGCCTCTTTCGGAAACCCGGGAGCCAAGACGCGCGCGATCCTATCCTCGGGCTCGTCGACGCCATGGTTCGAGGCGCGACCTTGTTGGATGATAGCCAGCATCTCTTTCGAGCCATCGGAGGGCAACGCCGAAGTCTCGAATATCCACTCGTCCAAGTATGGTATCAAGCGCAGGAGGATCGCCGGATGCGATCGGGCGAAGTTACGCAGCGCGAAGAGGGTTATCGGTGGCGTTGTGCTGATGGCGAGGGTCTCGAGGTGGGGGAGCCTCGTGAGAATTGGCAGCGCCGCGGAAGTTGTCCGTGGAGAGTGGAGGTTGATCGAGGCGAGGCGAGGGTGTTTGAGGAGGTGTGAGATGCCAGCGTCGGAGACGTCGCACTTGTGCATGGTGAGCTCGCGCAATCGTGGCAGCGTTGGCAGGGCCGCCAAAAATTCGTCGCCCAAGCTCGGATCTTCGACGCTCAGATCTTCGAGCGTCCGCAGCCTCCCGATCGCCTGGGCTTCCCGGTAGCCGAATCGGGATCCATAGAGCTCGAGCTTTTGTAGCCGAGTCATGCGCGACAGGTGCTTGATTCCCTCCGAGGTGATTTGGCTATTGAGGAGCGAGAGTTCGACGAGGTGGGTATGGCTCGCGAGCGCCGCCAGATCGCGATCCGTGAGCTTTTTGTCATTAAGCGCAAGCTTTCTGAGCTTGGTCAGCGGAGCGAGATAGCGAAGGCTCTCTTTGGTGAAAGTATGATTAAGACCCAGGACGCGCAAGCGTCTCAGGTGCGAGATGGGTTCTAACCAGCGTTCGGGAAAGTCGACAGAGTAAAGGGTGAGCTCCTCGAGGTTCTTAAGCCGGCGCAAGTGCGCGAGCCCGTTGCCCTCGATGAGAAACTTACCCGCTTCGAGGCGTCGCAGACCACGTAGCTTGGCGAGATGAACAAACCCCGCGTCCGTGATCTTCGTGCCGTAGATGTTGAGCTCTCGCAACGACGAGAGGCCCGAGAGCGCGCGGAGATCGGAGTTGGTCACCCGCGTCGAGTTGAGCTTGAGGTAGCGCAGCTTCGGGGCGCCGGCTGCGATCGCTCGCAGCGTTCTTGTTCCTGCTTTGCTATAGGAGAGGTCGAGGGATAAGAGGTTCGGCAAACGCATGAGCATCGCGAGGCCCCTATCGGTGAACTGCTCGCTGTTCAGAGTGAGGTTCTCGAGCCCCTCAAGCGCGGAGAGCGACTTCAGCCCGCGGTCAGTCATGGCGTCGCTGTATAATCGCAGCCGTCGCAGCCCGCGTATGGTCCCTACCGTCTTGAGCGTATCATCGTCCACCTCCACGAGGCCCGAGTCAAGGCCGAGGGACGTCAGTCGTGGGAGCGCGGCCAAGAACCCAAGGTGCTTCGCAGACAAGGGCAGGTGGCGCAAATCGTCACCGGATATCTCTTGTATCAAGATAATGTTAGCTCGGAGGTACAGGCTGAAGTCTCTGAGCTCTCGGAGTTGGGCGAGATCGTCGAGATTCGTTCCTGACGAGATGGCGATCCACAGCTCGAGCCTCGTCAGGGACTTGTTCGATGCGATGGCCGCGAGGTCTGCGCGGTCAAGGGAAGAAAAGGTTATCACAGCGAGATTCCATAGTTTCGGCAGGGTCTGTAGCGCAGACAGGTCACCGATCTTGTCGAACCACAGCGACAAGCTCTCGAGCTCGGTCAGGATCGCGAGCTTTTGAAGGTCGGCCTCGGACAGCACCTCGCCCTGGAGATTGAGCCCGCGCACCCGCGGCCCGAGCGCCATGATGGCCGCAAGCTCGCGCGTGGTCGCGTCTGACCTTTTGATATAGAGCTTCCTGGCGGTGAGCTGCTCGCCACAGGTGAGCATCGCCGTGTCCTTCGCCCCGACGAACGATAGGGACAACGCGTCGTGCCCCGCGCTCGCGAGCGCCGAGATAACATCGGGGGAGCAGAGCACATCGACGGCGACCTGGAGGCTGCTCGACGCGGGCTTCCAGCGTGCGATGAGCGCCGCGGCCTCGCCCGGGTCGAGGCTCGTGAGGTCGAGGCCCCGCGCAACGCCGTCGACGAAGACGACGCGGTCTTCTGTGATGACGTCGCCTAGGTATTTCCTCGGACTATTGAGTATTTCTTCTTCTGTAGCCAGCACGTTATCATCCTCCCACAAAGCCCCCGTCATGCGTGGTTCGACCTGCGTCGGCTCTGGGGAACCGGCGAGCGCCTCGGTCGTCGTCGCGAGTAAGGCCACCGCTATTACCAAAAATTCTGCAGCTAGTCTTTTGAATCGCATTGTGGGTTCCTCCTCGACGGCCACCAATATGCCAGCGCCTTGTGGATTACCTGCTACCTATACACCCTCACGACTCTCTCCACACCAGCCGCACCTTGGGCGCGCGTCTCTTCAATTGCCGCGCGTCGGCCGCGTCGAGCTTGGTGCCGTAGGCGTAGATCACCCGCAGCTCCTTGAGCCGCGCGAGCCACTTGGGCAAAGAGGCGATGGGGTTGAGATCGATCCTGAGCATCTCGAGACCCACAAGCTTCGAGATCTCGACCGGCAGCTTTGTAAGGTCGCGCGCTGAGAGGTCGAGGATGCGCACGCTCTTTAGATCTTGGACCGCGAGCGCCTCCTCCAGCGTGTACGAGTGGTCGTCGTAGTCGCGACGACCAAGCAAGATGCGGGAGTCCGAGGAAGACAGCACCACCCGCGCCGCCTCGATCTTCTCGGCCCGCGTCATCGGGTTTTTGCCCAGGTCGAAGCCCGTGAGCTGGCCGAGCTTGCCGAGCTCCCAGGGAAGCGCGGTGATGTCGTTATTGCCAAGCGTCAGGTAGCGCAGGCGAGGCAGCGCCAGCACCAGCTCGGGGATCTTGGTCAGCCGGTTCGCATATAGCTCCAAGCCTCGGAGCTTCTTCATCCTCAAAAGCTCCGGCGGCAGCGACGAGATGTCGTTGGCCCCGAGATTGATGTACTCGAGCTGCGGCATCTCAAGCAGCGGCCTCGGAAACTCCTCGAGCCGGTTTCTCTCGAGCCGGATGGTCTGCAGGTTGACGAACTGCTTGACCTCCTCCGGGATGCCGCCGTCATTGAGCACCAGACCGGTCATCGTCAGATCGATCAGGTCCTCGGGGTAGCGCAGCTCGGTAAAATAAAAAATCCCTCCATAACGACTTGTTATCAGCTCGACATCGGGGAGGCTCTCTTTAAAGTATTTGGTGTCGAGCTTTTCGTCGACGCTCGAAAATCTCACCTCGAGGCGCCTGAGCCGGCGCAAGCTTTGGAGCGGTTCGATCGCGTTCATTCCGGTCACGGTGTGATTCAGCTTGAGCACCTCGAGCGCCGGCGGCAACACCGCCTCCGTGATCTCCTTGCAGATTTTTATCCGCTTCCCGCCCGCGCCGAGCCGCATGCAGTCTCCCTGATCCGTCCCCGAGAGGTCGAGCTCGGCGAGCTTCGGCAGCTTCCCGAGCACCTCCGGAAAACCCTTGAGCTCCGTGGCGTAGGCATCGAGGTATTCGAGGTTTTCGAGCGCCGCAAGCTCGGCTGGCAGCTCGGCCACCAGCGTCTGGCCGATGTCGAGCCATTTGAGCGCCCGCAAGCCCCCGAGCTGTGGCGGCAGCGTCGCAAACGGGCTTCGGCGTAAGCTCAGCTCCTCGAGCGCCGAAAGCTCGAGCACCGGCGCCGGGAAGCGGGCGAAGCGGTTACCCGCGAGGTTTAGGCGCGTAAGCCGCGAGAGCGAGCCGAGCTCTGGGGGGAGCGTGTAGAGGTTGTTGTCCCCAAGATCGAGCTCCACCAGCTCTTTGAACCTCCCTATCTCCTTTGGCACCTCGCGCAGCCGGCACTGCCGCCCCGGCTGGCCGTCGCGCGCCGGCTCGAGCCAGCCATGAAGGTCGAGCTTCGTCACCCCGCGCGGGTTTGTCAGCGCCTTGAGCAAGGTCTTGTTCGGGTCGGCCGGCGCGCTCGGGTCTGTACCCCGCGCCGGCAAGCTGGCACAGACGTCCTTCATCTCCCGGTCGAGAAACAGCCAGTCACGACCGACCAATGTGTCCCTGCCCCGCTTGGTATCCAGCCACTCCTCGAGGTGCGGCAGCTCCCGCTTCAAGCTCGTTATCTCCTCTGCCGAAATTTCCGACCCACCCAGGGTCAGCACCTTTAGCCGGGAGAGCTTCGCGCGAGCAACGGAAAGGCTCGTGAGATCCGTTCCAGCCAGACACAAGTACTCGAGCCGGGGCAGCTCGAACACCGCCGGCGAGAGCTCGGTCAAACGATTCCTCTCTAGATGAAGCTCCCGCAGGCGCGCGAGTCGCGAGATCTCCCCCGGCACCGCTTTGATATAATTTTGATTCAGCTTCAAGACCTCGAGCTTTTGCAGCTCGAAGACCACCTCTGGGATCTTGGGGAACTCATTATCCCCCGCCCGCAGCACCCGCAGATTGACGAATTGCAAAAGCTCCGGCGGCAAGTCGGTCAGGCTGCGCTTCTCGAGGTCGATATCTCGCACCAGCTCCGGCGCCCGCATCTCTTCGGGCGTAAAGAGCCGCCCGTACTCGTTCATCACCAGCTCGACTTTGGGCAGATACTCCTGCATGTACTTTTTTGCCCTAAGCGGGCCGTTGGTAAAACGAAGCTCCAATTTTTGCAGAGACCTCGCCCGCCGCAGCGGCAGCATCCAGCCCGGCCCGGCGTTGGTGTAGTTGGCGCGCAGCTCGCGCAAGGCCGGCGGGAACTTCGCCACTCGGTCGACAGCCATGATGGGCGTAGCCGAAATGTCGAGCACCACGAGCTTCGGTAAATCCCGCAGCGCCTCCTCGGGGAAGCTCGTAAAGAGGTTGCCATAAAGGCCCAGGTACTCAAGCTCACCGAGCTTCCCAAAAGTCTCGGGGAGCTTCGCGAGCCGGTTACGACGAAGCTCGAGGTGTCGAAGCTTCGCGAGCGCGCCGAGCTCTCGCGGCAGCTCGGTAAGCTCGTTGCCGCCGAGGTCTAGCTCCTCGAGGTTTACGAGCTGCCTTATCTCGGCCGGGAGCTTGGCGAGCCGCCGCACCTCGACCAATTCGCCCTCGTCGTCGAGACGGGCCCAGCCGCGAAGGTCGAGCCTCGTTACCGAGGCGGGGTCGGCGAGCGCCCGGCGCAAGGTCTCGTTCGGATCCGAAAACTCCTCCCCACCACCGGCCACCCTGCCCGCGGCGAGCACCAGCACCAAACCAAGCCACGACAAAGCGTGCATCATCTACCTCCCAAGGTCTCGCGCCTATAACACGCCAGCACCAAGGCCGCCTTAAGGCGCGGCCTCCTTCCACACCAGCCGGATCTTGGGCGCGCGTCTCTTCAATTGCCGCGCGTCGGCCGCGTCGAGCTTGGTGCCGTAGGCGTAGATCACCCGCAGCTCCTTGAGCCGCGCGAGCCACTTGGGCAAAGAGGCGATGGGGTTGAGATCGATCCTGAGCATCTCGAGACCCACAAGCTTCGAGATCTCGACCGGCAGCTTTGTAAGGTCGCGCGCTGAGAGGTCGAGGATGCGCACGCTCTTTAGATCTTGGACCGCGAGCGCCTCCTCCAGCGTGTACGAGCGCCGGTCGAAGTCGCTACGATCCCTCGTCAAGGAGGCAAAGGAGGTGAGCGGCACCACCCGCGCCACCTCGACCTTCTCGGCGTACGTCAAGGGCGTCTTGTAGAGATCGAAGTTGTCGAGGTGGCCGAGCTCACCGAGGTCCCAGGGGAGCTCTGTAATGTCGTTGCCGCTCAGCGGGAAGTAGCGCAAGCGCGGCAGCTTCAGCGCCGCCTTGGGGATCGCGGTCAAGCGGTTCGACTGGAGCTCGAGGCCGCGGAGGTTCTTCATCTTCGCAAGCTCGGGCGGCAGTGAAGCTATGTTGTTGGCCGCGAGCGTGATGTACGTGAGCTGCGGCATCTCGAGCAGCGGCCTCGGAAACTCCTCGATCCCCTTGCCGGCCAGCCGGATGGTCTGCAGGTTGACGAATTGCTGGAGCTCCGTTGGGAGGTCTTTGCCGCGGATCGGGCCTGGGAAGGGGAGATCGGCCAAGTCCTCGGGGTAGCGAAGATCTCGCGTAAGAAAAACCTTGCCATAAGGAGATATCATCAACTCTACCTTCGGCAAGACCTCAGCGAAGAACCTGGTGGCCGAGGCCACATCATAGAATGACGCAAAGCGCACCTCGAGGCGCCTGAGCTTGGGCAACGTCTTCAATGCGTGTGCCCAATGCGACGCGGCGCGAGTATAGTTGGCCTTGAACACCTCGAGCGCCGGCGGCAGCGCCGCCTTGTCGAGAGAAATGCCGTGTAGCTCCGTCCCCGAGAGGTCGAGCTCGGCGAGCTTCGGCAGCTTCCCGAGCACCTCCGGAAAACCCTTGAGCTCCGTGGCGTAGGCATCGAGGTATTCGAGGTTTTCGAGCGCCGCAAGCTCGGCTGGCAGCTCGGCCACCAGCGTCTGGCCGATGTCGAGCCATTTGAGCGCCCGCAAGCCCCCGAGCTGTGGCGGCAGCGTCGCAAACGGGCTTCGGCGTAAGCTCAGCTCCTCGAGCGCCGAAAGCTCGAGCACCGGCGCCGGGAAGCGGGCGAAGCGGTTACCCGCGAGGTTTAGGCGCGTAAGCCGCGAGAGCGAGCCGAGCTCTGGGGGGAGCGTGTAGAGGTTGTTGTCCCCAAGATCGAGCTCCACCAGCTCTTTGAACCTCCCTATCTCCTTTGGCACCTCGCGCAGCCGGCACTGCCGCCCCGGCTGGCCGTCGCGCGCCGGCTCGAGCCAGCCATGAAGGTCGAGCTTCGTCACCCCGCGCGGGTTTGTCAGCGCCTTGAGCAAGGTCTTGTTCGGGTCGGCCGGCGCGCTCGGGTCTGTACCCCGCGCCGGCAAGCTGGCACAGACGTCCTTCATCTCCCGGTCGAGAAACAGCCAGTCACGACCGACCAATGTGTCCCTGCCCCGCTTGGTATCCAGCCACTCCTCGAGGTGCGGCAGCTCCCGCTTCAAGCTCGTTATCTCCTCTGCCGAAATTTCCGACCCACCCAGGGTCAGCACCTTTAGCCGGGAGAGCTTCGCGCGAGCAACGGAAAGGCTCGTGAGATCCGTTCCAGCCAGACACAAGTACTCGAGCCGGGGCAGCTCGAACACCGCCGGCGAGAGCTCGGTCAAACGATTCCTCTCTAGATGAAGCTCCCGCAGGCGCGCGAGTCGCGAGATCTCCCCCGGCACCGCTTTGATATAATTTTGATTCAGCTTCAAGACCTCGAGCTTTTGCAGCTCGAAGACCACCTCTGGGATCTTGGGGAACTCATTATCCCCCGCCCGCAGCACCCGCAGATTGACGAATTGCAAAAGCTCCGGCGGCAAGTCGGTCAGGCTGCGCTTCTCGAGGTCGATATCTCGCACCAGCTCCGGCGCCCGCATCTCTTCGGGCGTAAAGAGCCGCCCGTACTCGTTCATCACCAGCTCGACTTTGGGCAGATACTCCTGCATGTACTTTTTTGCCCTAAGCGGGCCGTTGGTAAAACGAAGCTCCAATTTTTGCAGAGACCTCGCCCGCCGCAGCGGCAGCATCCAGCCCGGCCCGGCGTTGGTGTAGTTGGCGCGCAGCTCGCGCAAGGCCGGCGGGAACTTCGCCACTCGGTCGACAGCCATGATGGGCGTAGCCGAAATGTCGAGCACCACGAGCTTCGGTAAATCCCGCAGCGCCTCCTCGGGGAAGCTCGTAAAGAGGTTGCCATAAAGGCCCAGGTACTCAAGCTCACCGAGCTTCCCAAAAGTCTCGGGGAGCTTCGCGAGCCGGTTACGACGAAGCTCGAGGTGTCGAAGCTTCGCGAGCGCGCCGAGCTCTCGCGGCAGCTCGGTAAGCTCGTTGCCGCCGAGGTCTAGCTCCTCGAGGTTTACGAGCTGCCTTATCTCGGCCGGGAGCTTGGCGAGCCGCCGCACCTCGACCAATTCGCCCTCGTCGTCGAGACGGGCCCAGCCGCGAAGGTCGAGCCTCGTTACCGAGGCGGGGTCGGCGAGCGCCCGGCGCAAGGTCTCGTTCGGATCCGAAAACTCCTCCCCACCACCGGCCACCCTGCCCGCGGCGAGCACCAGCACCAAACCAAGCCACGACAAAGCGTGCATCATCTACCTCCCAAGGTCTCGCGCCTATAACACGCCAGCACCAAGGCCGCCTTAAGGCGCGGCCTCCTTCCACACCAGCCGGATCTTGGGCGCGCGTCTCTTCAATTGCCGCGCGTCGGCCGCGTCGAGCTTGGTGCCG
>CAYXQW010000011.1:0-17208 GCA_964466695.1 uncultured Bdellovibrionales bacterium | reverse complement strand
TTTTCTCAAATGTAATTTTGTTTCGCGAATCCCTTTTGGTCTGCTTCAGGTATGCGCGTGATCATGAAAAAGGTGGCCAACGTGCCCGACAAAGCACAACCAAACCCAACACAGGAAAGGCACATATTCTCGTGTCTGGCCCATCCGGCTGACCAGCAAGGGCCCAAGTATCCGCCACTCTTCGTCTCTTAGTTCATGTCGTCGTACGCACATGGTAGATCAAACATCAAGCTTCCACACAAGCTGTAGATGTTGGCGCACCATCGGCAACGTCCATGGGTCCTTCCTCCGGGGGGAAAAGCGCTCTACGGAGCGCGAGGAAAGCGTGGGCTGCTGCGCATAGCGCAGCATGGTGGTGAAAGCCTTTCCATGTGCGGCCTTTGTAGATGCTGAGCCCGACCTCCTGTTTCATGTCCTGATAGTCGCGCTCGACACGCCATCGAAGCTTGATGACGATCACGAGCCGTTTCAGGGACGTGCCCTCCGGAAGGTGCCGACGAATCCCAAAGGCGAGCGCTTGTCTGATCAACCCAAGGGCGAGCTGCCACTTCGGCTCATGAACGACATCATCGGGAACGCCCGCTGCAAGGCAACGCTCGCGGTCAAGTTAATTCAGATGGTTCGGCGTCATCCCAACGGTAGATCACCTCGGGGCGGGCTCGTCAATAACCAATCATGTAGCACTAGTACCTCGCCACAGTGATTCTGACGGGCTCTTCGTCCGATACGACGCCTACGAGCTTTGTGCTCGCGCGCGCTGTCCTCGCCATAGCTACGGCTATGGCTGCGGAATCGCACGCTGCGCGCAAAGCTCTCGTCTGTCGTCTCGAACGAATTCAACCGATCATAATCACTATGGCGAGGTACTAGCGCGATTGTCCTGCTCTTCCCACGCCTCGTCGCTCCAGGCTCATAACCAGCTCGCAGATCCTCCGCGCCTGCCTGGCGCTGCTCTTCTCCTCGCGCACATATCTTTTGGCCTCCTCTCCCATGGCCAGGCGCTCTTTTTCATCTAAAGCCAGGATGTCCTCGATCTCTCTCGCCAAGACGCCGCTGTCATAGCTCTCGCTCGAATACATATGAGCATAATAGTCCGAAGGTATCCCTTCGAGCTTGGTGGTAAAGACCGGCGTCCCCGAAGCTAAGTACTCGAACATCTTGGAGGGAAAAGAGTATTTCGTATAAACGTCCCGCGGATCTCGTAGGTTCACCAAGAGCGCGGCCTGCGCGAGCACCTCGAACACCTCGGCCCGCGGCAAAAAGCCCAAGTATTTTATTCGCCCGTCGTGCCTTCTGCGAAGCTCGATCTCTTCGACCATGTCCCCCTTGCCGAGCAGCCACAGCTCGAGCGCCGGATCGCGGATCGCCGCGAAGACCTCGAGGATCTTACCTATCCCCACCTCCGCGTTGAGCGTCCCGGCGTGCGCGAGCGCGCGCGCCCTCGGCCGAGGCGGCGCGAATCGCAAGCCGCTGTCATCGAACATGCCCTCGACGACCACCTGCGGCTTGCCGCCGGGGTTTACTGCCCGCGCCATGCCCTTGGAAAACAAGACATAGGCGTCGTAGCTTCGTTGCAAGAGGCCGGTGAGCGCGACGTAAGGACCCATGAGGATACGCTTATAGAGCTTCATCTTGCGCACTCGCGCCGGCGAATAGGAGAACGAGGCGAGGTCGGTGAAGGTCACCACCTTGGGGATACGCAAGATCTTACCCAGCAGCACTATCGCCAGCGACACGGGCGGGAAGTGACAGCTCGCAAAGATGCACCGGCGCGCCTGCGCTGGGGATCTCCACCAAAAGGAGAAGATCTTGGCGCATGCCGCGACGAAGTAGGACAGCTCCCGCAAGTACGGGAGATTTACGAACCATAGATAGTTCTTCGAGGGGTCGCGGCGCCGAAAGAAGAGCTCGTCGCGCGGGAAGTAGTGGGTTTGATGGATGCAGATATCTCGCTGGCGCCAGGGCGCGCTTCGCCGCCACTCGTCGCACAGCGCCTTCTCATAAGAGTATTGCGCGACGAAGTATGGCTGTTGCTTGTTGGGGTGAGAGGCGAAGAGTCGCGCGTCGCACAATTTGCCGAAATAAAGCAGCTCCATTTGAGACCCCAACGTCAAAAAAGCCATTTGCGCACGGCTGGCCATCGTGGCAGGGATGAGCGATCCATGCCACGTCATAACATGAAGCTCCTCATGATCTCCTCGGCCTTTCAGCCGGCATGGGACTTCGGCGGTCCGATCCGCTCGACCTGGAACCTGGCGCGCGGGCTCGCCGCCCTCGGCGTCGAGGTCACCGTGCTCACCACCAACGCGAGCCAGCAAGGCGTCGTCGAGGTCGCGCGTCGGCGGACGGAAGAGGGCGTCGAGATCTGGACCTCTTCTGTCCTGGGCAACGGCCGCTCGCGCCGCGCGAACCGCTTCGGGCTCGCCCCGGGCCTTTGGCGCGATATCGCGCGCCATGTCGGCCGCAACGACCTGGTGCACGTCACGGGGTTCTTCGGACACGGGGCGGTCATCGCCTCGATCTTCACCACGATCCACCAGCGGCCGCTCTACTTCTCGCCCCGCGGCGAGCTCGACCCGTGGCCGCTTCGCCAAAAGCGCCTCAAGAAATCGCTCTTTATCCATACTTGCGGCAAGCTCATCGCAAGTTGCGCGCGGGCCATACATTTCACCTCGCTCGCCGAGATGAGCCAGGCCCCCTCTTGGTTGATGCAAGACAAGGGATTCGTGGTGCCAAACGCGGTGGAATTCGGTGCCCGCGGCGATGCCGAGCGCTTTCGCCTTCTTTTGGGTGTGGCGAGCGACACGCTCGTTCTTGGTGTCTTCGGCAGGCTCCACCGTAAGAAAGGCTTCGACACCCTAATCCCGGCCCTGGCGCGCTGCGCGCGGCGCGACCTCTTGCTGGTCGTGGCCGGCGCCGACGAAGACGGCTATCGCGCCGAGGTCGAGCGCATGGTGCGGCAGGCGGGACTCGCGCCGCGCGTGAGGTTCCTCGGCCTCCTCAAGGGTCAAGATCTGGCCGACGCGTTTGCCGGCATCGACGCCTTGCTATTGCCGTCACACCACGAGAACTTCGGCAACGTCGTCGTCGAGGCGACCGCGCATGGCACCCCGGTCATAATCTCCGACAAGGTCGCGCTGCGCGACTGGGTCTTGGAAAAAGACGCAGGGATAGTTTTGCCGTTGGAGCCTGAGGCTTGGACGAGGGCGATCGAAGGCTTGGATAAGACAGAGGTCTCCTCGCGGTGGGAGTCTAAGCGCCTCATGAAGCTCACGAGAGAGAGCTTCTCTATCGAGAGCGTGGCGCGTCGGATGTTCGAATATTATCAGAGCGCAATAAATCTATCGGCAGGAAAGTGATCAGTCATAATGTCAATACTATTTCTAGGAGGTTTATTCTCGCCTGCCAGAAAAGAGGATATCGCCTCTTGCAGCATAGGCCCGGCGCAAAACGCGGCCAATGCCTTGCAATGGAGCCTGGTCGAAGGGCTCGACGCCTGTAATCCGGGCGAGTTGTCATTATTGAACGCCGTCTTTGTCGGCTCATACCCTCGCTTTTACAAGAAGCTCTACGTCCGCGGCGCCCGATGGAGTCATCGCCCCGGATGTGAGGATATCGACATAGGTTTCCTCAATCTCTTCGCCATCAAGCAACTGGCGCGAGCAGCATCACTGGCGAGGCATACTATTGCCTGGGCGAGACGCGACGCCTCGCTTCCCAAGGCGATTATCGCCTACTCCATGCACACGCCTTTCCTCATCGCGTTAGCAGCGGCGAAGGCGGTCAACCCGCACGTGCGTACGTGCCTCATGGTGCCGGATCTCCCGGAGTTCATGAACACGACGAGCTCGGCGTCATTGTTGTATCGTTGTTTGAAGCCGATCGACATGTGGGTCATGCGCCAGATCCAACACAAGGTTGATTGCTTCGCCTTTTTGACCGAGCACATGGCTCCCCGACTGGGTGTCGAGCACAAGCCCTGGATCGTCGTCGAGGGGATCTCTGATCTTTCGCCTCCACCCGAAGAATCCCCGCCTTGCGCGAGCGAGCTTCGCACCATCGTCTACACGGGCACGCTCAACTGGGCTTATGGGATAGGCCGCCTCCTCGAGGCCTTTGCGCGCATCGAGCAGCGAAACTATCGGTTAGTCATATGCGGTGAGGGTGAGGCGCGCGCTGCCATAGAGGCGGCCGCGCGGTCGGATGGCCGCATCACCTTCTTTGGCCAGGTAGATCGAGAAAAATCTCGCGAGGTACAAAGACAAGCAACGGTGCTTGTAAACCCTCGCGACGCCGAAGGGGATTACACCCGCTATTCCTTCCCATCGAAGCTCATAGAGTATCTCTCATCCGGCAGGATGGTCGCGGCCTACAAGCTCCCTGGCATCCCGAAGGAATACGACGATCATCTCCAATATATCCCGGGCTCGAGAGCCGAAGAGATGGCCACAAAGCTCATCGAGCTCTGCGAGCTGCCACCAGAAGCACGCGAGCGCGCTGCCGCCAAGGCTCGTAGATTCGTCTATGAGCGGACCAATGCGCGCCGTCAGGCCGAGAGGATCATCGAGCTCGTTGCCCCGCCTAAGTAGACCCGAGCTCACGAGCAGCGACAGCATGAAAAGTTTCTGGCGCGCCTGTCTCACCGAGCGCGCGGTGCAAGCGCTCTAAGCCCTGGGTTAGGAATCGGGCTTGCGCGGTCGCACCTGCAATGTTACGCGCCCTTGCGAACCATGAAGATCAAGCTTTTCAATACCCTCACGCGCCGCATAGAGCCCTTCGAGCCCATCTCTTTGGGCAAGGTCGGCCTCTACACTTGCGGCCCGACGGTGTACAACTACGCGCACATCGGCAACCTGCGCACCTACCTGTTCGAAGATCTGCTCAAGCGCACGCTCCTCGCCGAAGGCTACGAGGTGCGCCACGTCATGAACATCACCGACGTCGGCCACCTCACCTCCGACGCCGACCTCGGCGAAGACAAGATGGAGCTCGGGGCGGCGCGCGAGGGCAAGTCGGTATTCGAGATCGCTCAGGCGTACATCGAGGCCTTCGAGCGCGACCTCGCCGCGCTTCGGATCTTGCCGCCGTCCATCTGGTGCCGCGCGACCGAGCACATCGCCGAGCAGCTAGCAGAGGTCGAGGTGTTGCTCGCCAAAGGCTTTGCCTACGAGCTCGCCGACGGGGTCTACTTCGACACGAGTCGCTTCCCCTCCTACGGCGCGCTCGCGCGCAAAGATCTCGAGGGCCAAATCGCCGGCGCGCGCGTCGAGCAGGTGCAAGGCAAGCGCAACGCGAGCGACTTCGCCTTGTGGAAGAAGAGCCCCGCCGGCCAAAAGCGCCTGATGGAGTGGCCTTCTCCCTGGGGCGTCGGTTTCCCCGGCTGGCACATCGAGTGCTCGGCCATGGCCACGAAGTATCTCGGCCCGCACTTCGATATTCATTGCGGCGGCATCGATCATATCGCCGTCCACCACACGAACGAGATAGCTCAGGCCGAGGCGGCGAACGGAGTCTCCCCTTGGGTCAACGTTTGGATGCACGGAGAGTTCCTGGTGCTCGACAAGGCCAAGATGAGCAAGTCGAGCGGGGAGTTCCTCACCCTCGCGCGCCTCGCCGCCGAAGGTTATGAGGCCCTCGACTATCGCTATTTCTGCCTCGGCGCTCACTACCGCGCCCCCTTGACCTTCAGCTTCACCGCGCTCGACGCCGCGCGCTCCGGCCGGCAAAACCTCATGGCGCGGCTCGCGGATTGTGCGGGCGTGATTTTGCCGGAGCGCCTGAGCGACGCCGCCCTGGCCTTGTGGCGGGATTTCTGGGCGAAGCTCGCCGATGATCTCAACGCCCCGCGCGCGCTCGCGGTCTTGTGGGAGGCTGCCAAGGCCGATCTGGCGCCGGCGGACAAGGCCTTGCTCGTACACAAGATGGACGCCTGCCTCGGGCTCGATCTCGGCGCGCCCCGAACGGTCGCGGTGCGGGAGCTGAGCGCGGAGGAGTCAGCGTTGCTCGCCGAGCGACAGGTGGCGCGCGCTAACAAGGAGTGGGCGCGCTCTGATGCGTTGCGTCAAAAGCTGGCGGATCTCGGGGTAGTGGTTCTCGACACCAAAGAAGGGCAGAGCTGGCAGCGCAAGTAGGAAGATGTCCGTGGTAGTCTGGGTGCGTATGGCACGTGAGACTTTGGGGGATGTGGGATAAGTTGTCTCTTTTCCAGAGACGCTAAGCTCTCGAAAAGCCAAGGCTTTTTTCGCCGCCTGGGACAAGATCTTTTTATTATACAATGACTTGCGGACCTACTGTGGGCCGGGTAAACCTACTTCACCTTTACTAGCGAACACGGCGCAAACCACGACATGGATTGGCTTTACGCACAGTGTAGTACCCCTTCCCATCGAGCATCACAGCGAGGAACAGGCAAATCATGGATCTGAGCTTATTCGATCAGGACAGCTTGATGCGACAACGTTACGCGGAAGTTGATGACCGCTCTTTCGCGGCCCGAGAAGCCATCATGGGCAGAGGCTGGGAGTGGAGCAAGTTCCAAGATGTTTACGATTCTTCATGGATTTTTCATGAAAACGGCCTCGAGGGAGTAGTCCTTGGTTATCCAGAGATAAAGAGCGCTATTGAAAAAAAGGCGGTGAGCGATATCAGTCTTTTGCCGTCTTATCGCGATATAAAGAATCAAAAGACCTGTATCGACACCATGCGCGAGAAGGCCTCGCAAAAGCGCTTCAATGTCACCATCGCGCAGCTCAAGGAGCTCCACGGCTTGTTGGTCTCCGACCCCGAGGTAGCGGGTACGTATCGTAAGGATATCCCCATTCACAGGACGTACTTTCACGAGATCGCGCAGCCCGCCAAGATCCCGGCGCTGCTACAAAAGGTCCTCGATTATCTCAAGTCCAAGCCGAAGCCCGAGCCGCACCCGATCGAGTTCGCCGCCAACATCCACCACCGCTTCATGCGCGTCTTTCCGTTCTCGCAGCACAGCGGCACGCTCGGGCGCTTGTTGTGCAACTTTGTGCTCATGCGCGCCGGATACTTGCCGGTCATCATCCACGCCGCCGACCGTCAGCGTTACTATGAAGCGCTGCGTGGCCACGAGCGAGATTTTCGAGGCTTCATGGTCGAGGCGATGGAGAACTCTCTCGACAACGCCGTGCGTTTCTTCACCGAGCGGGGCACCGAGCTGCTGCGGCGCGCGGCGCTCTAAAGCGTGGCGTCATGAAAGGGCTCGCGCGAAGCCGCGCGTCCAGTGCCAGGTGCCGATTGCCGTCAACTATGACAAGCTGAGCTTTGATGTAGCCTTTACGAGTGACCCCTTTGCGGCTTTGCGCGAGTCACACAGACGCACGCCCGCGCTCGGCCGCCAAAAACGGCTCGCGCGAAGTCGCAAAGGCCGCAAAGGGTAGGGACAAGCGCGTCCAGTGCCAGGTGCCGATTGCCGTCAACTATGACGAGCTGAGCTTTGATGTAGCCTTTACGAGTGACCCCTTTGCGCCCTTTGCGGCTTTGCGCGAGTCACACAGCCGCCCGCCCGCGCTCGGCCGCCAAAAACGGCTCGCGCAAAATCGCAAAGGCGCAAAGGGTAGGGACACGTCGCGGAGGACTCGTCTCGATGAGCGGCAATTCTGTCGGACTGCTGCTGTAGAGATTGGTTTGAAGGTAGTAGGGAGGGTCAAATGAGCGAAGAACTGCGGGAAAACGCTATCGCGCGTGAGATTGTCGATGCGGCTTATAGGGTCCATTCGACTCTGGGACCCGGGCTGCTCGAATCGGTGTACGAAGCCGTCCTCGCATATGAGCTGCGTCGGCGCGGCCTGCGCGTCCAGTGCCAGGTGCCGATTGCCGTCAACTATGACAAGCTGAGCTTCGACGTGGGCTTCAGAGCAGACCTTATTGTCAACGACCTTGTCGTTGTTGAGCTGAAATCCGTTGAGCACCAGGCGCCGGTGCACAAGAAACAGACCCTTACCTACGTCCGCCTGGCCAACTTGCGGCTCGGCCTGCTCATCAATTTCGGGCAGCCAACCATCAAGGAAGGCATCACTCGGTTGGCATGTGGCCTTTACGAGTGACCCCTTTGCGGCTTTGCGCGAGTCACGCAGACGCACGCCCGCGCTCGGCCGCCAATAGCTACGAACCTACCGGTTCTTGTTTAAGCGCCGTGCTCTTTCATCATGCTCATAAAGCGCGCGAACAAGTAGTGCGCGTCGTGGGGGCCGGGGGCGCCCTCGGGGTGGTATTGCACGCTCATCGCGGGCACATCTTTGCGTCGTAATCCTTCGAGCGTGTTGTCGTTCAAGTTTACGTGCGTGAGCTCCACCGTGGCTGCGGGCAAGGAGTCGGCGTCCACCGCGAAGTTGTGGTTGTGAGCGGTGATCTCTACCTTGCGGGTGTGTAGGTCCATCACGGGGTGATTGCCGCCGTGGTGACCGAATTTGAGCTTGAAGGTGCGTCCGCCGCAGGCGAGCCCGAGGATCTGGTGGCCGAGGCAGATGCCGAACACAGGTACGCGGCCGAGCAGATCGCGCGTGTTCGCGATGGCGAAGTCGAGGGGCTCGGGGTCTCCCGGTCCATTCGAGAGGCAGACGCCATCGGGCGCGAGGGCTATGACGTCGGCCGCGCTCGTCTTCGCCGGTACCACCAAGACGCGACAGCCGATGTCCTTCAAGTTGCGCAGGATGCTCCACTTGGCGCCGAAGTCATAGACCACCACGAGCGGCCCGCGGTCTTCCTGATCGAGGCGTTGACATGACCCTGGAGGCACATCGAGCGCGGGGGTCTTCTCATGCCACGAGGTTTGTTGGGAGCAGGTGACCTCGGTCGCGAGCTCGCGCCCGACCATCGAGGGCAAAGCGCGCGCGCGCGCGACGCAGGCCTTCGCGTCTTCGTCGCCCGAGGCGATCACTCCGCGCAAGGCGCCACGGTCGCGCAGGTGCCGCACGAGCGCGCGCGTGTCGATGCCGTAAAGGCCGGGGATGTGGTGGCGTTCGAGATAGGCGTCGAGCGTGTCGTTGTGGCGCCAGTTGCTCGCGATGCGGCTCGGTTCTTTGACGATGAGTCCTTTGAGCAGGGGCGCCTTCGCTTCGTCATCGCATGGAGCCAGGCCGTAGTTCCCGATCAGGGGATAGGTCATGACCACCATCTGTCCGGCGTAAGAAGGATCGGTGATGACCTCCTGATAACCCGTGAGCGAGGTGTTGAACACCACCTCGCCCGCGCCTGCTTCCCTGGCGCCGAAGCTGTAGCCGCGAAACGTGCGGCCATCTTCGAGCGCTAACATGGCTGGAGTTGGTAAGGACATGGCCGGCCTACTAGCTTCTGGCGAGGCGGTTGCCAATCCCTCTTCAGCAGGCGATGTCCACGGGGAGCTGACCTGCGAGCTCGATGCCCTTGCGTGTGACGCTGGCGCGGTAGCACAGCACCTCGACCCCGCGCGCGATGGCGTCGCGGAAGGTCTGCGCAAAATCGGGGTCGATCGGATCCGAGGGGCGAAAGCGCACGACATCGCCACGTTGCGCCACGAAGATCGCCATGGCGCGAAACCCCTCGCGGACGAGGTCGGTGAGCTCGAGGAGACGCTCGGCTTCGTTAGGGCTCACCATGTCGGGGTAGGAGGCGATATTCTCTTGTGCGTGCGTGACGTTCTTGACTTGGATATAGCAGGTGCGTAATCCGTTACCTTCGAGCGTGATGTCGACGTGCGCGCCGTGTACGATGGTGCTCTCGCGCTTCAGCATGGCGTAGCCCGCGAGCTCTGGGATCTTGCCCGCCATGATGGCCTCGGCGACCACCGAAGTCGGCCTCCCGGTGTGGATACCCACGGGGGTCCTGCCAGCGTAGATGATCTCTACCTGATGCTTGAGCTTACGCCGTGGGTCGTTGTGCGCCGAGACCAGCACCTTGCTCCCTGGGTCCGAACAACCCAGCATGGCCCCGGCGTGGGCGCAGTGCGCCTTTATTTCATCGCCATTCGCGAGCTTGATATCTGCGAGGAAGTGGTCGCGCCGCAGCAACACGCCCTCGATTAGCGGCTGTTCGAAACGCACGTTAGCTGTCCTTCTCTCCCCATTATCACCGCGACTTCAAGCGTAGGGATAAGCATGTTGCGTGGTAGACAGTCAAGAAAATAGGAATAAAACACCAAAGATGTTTTTATATAATTTAATTTCATTAAATATAAAGACTATGTATTCCCGAGCGCACGCCTTTTGACTCGTGCCGCGACCCGCGTCATGCTGTATGTTCTAGGTTTTGCAAACCGCCCGGGGTGCGGGCGTCCTAAGGAGATCATATGCGCAAGCTGAGCCTGGTCATCGCCGTCGCTGTCGCTCTCGCCGTCCCCGCCGTCGCGCGGGCGGGCTTCATCTTGGAAGCCTCCCTGGGTCGAGGATGGCAGGTGTCGCCGAGCATCGATGATTCGGCAGGTCCGTGGAATGTAATGGTCGCTCCCGGGTACGGGCTAGGTGAGATGATCCGCGCCGAGCTCGGCTTCGTCATCGACATGCCCAACGACGGTGCCGAGACCAACTTGCGGCTGCGTCCCATGCTGGTCATCGACCCGCCGATCATCCCGATCTACGGGCGCTTGATCTTCGGCGTCGGCAACCTCCTCGAGGGCGACAGGTCGATAGAGTTCGGAGGCGCGCTCGGCGTCGGGGTCTCGCTCTTGGGCGTGGGGATCTTCGCCGAGGGCGGCGTCATTCCTCAGCGCGTGGGCGGCGCGACCGCGACCATCATCGAAGCTCGCGCCGGCGGCTTCTACGCGTTCTGACTTCTCTCAAGGCAAGTCGGAGCAGCAACGAAAGCCGCGCTCGGCAAGAGCGGTCGCGGGCGCGGCATGAAACTCGGGGCCCGCGCACGCGAGCGCCGTGGCGTTGGCGTTGTAGCCGCCGCCGCGGACGTCACGATCTAGAAGCAGGTCGCTGCCAGGAACGCGCGCGGTCGCCGAGGCCATCCACTCCTCGATGTTGCCCGACATGTCGTAGGCGCCGAAGCCGCTCACGCAGCGCGGGAAGCTCCCGGTCGGCATGATCCGCTCGCCCTCGGTGTAGGCGAAGAAGCCATTGCAGATGGCCTCGTCGGCCTCCTCGCCGTAAGGGTAGACGGACGCGGCCGCGCCTCGGCACGAAAGCTCCCACTCGGCGGTCGTGCACAACCTTTTACCGGCGTTCTGGCAAGCGGCGCTCGCCTGATACCAGCTCACGTTACGCGCGGGGGCGAGGCCGAGCTCGACACGGGCCATGGCGGTCGTCGAGCCGTCGGTGGTGAGCACGAGGTCGTCGCCGCCGCCCTGGTGGGCGAGGCCGAGCTCGCCTTCGTCGAGGCTGGCCTCGAAGCGATCGATGCAGAACCTCGTGCCGTCCGTGCGGGTCACCGTCACCATGAGCGCGGTGCCGCAGCTCTCGCCCGGCAAATTGTCGAGGCTCGTGATCGGACCTTCGGGGACAGGCTCGGTGTGCTTGTGCTTACGGGCGCAGGAGGTGCTCGCGAGCGCGAGCAGGCAAAGGCACGCGGTGAGTCGCCGCCTGCGGCGCCACGCCAAGGGCAGGAGCAGCAGGAGGGCCGGCAGGATGTCGAGCGAGCCCACGGCGCTGCAGCCGCCGCCGCCGCGCAGGACGCGCGAGAGGTCCTCGCGTATGGCGAACGGCCCGTTCTCGTCGGCCGCGGGACAGACCGAGCCGTCGGCGCTCGGGCCGCGCATGACGAGCGGAGGGGCGGCCACCGAGAAGCCCAAGAGCTCGTTGGCGGTAACTTGGGCGCCGGCGTAGAGGGCGCGCCCCACCTCGCAGCCGAGTCTTACGGTGAAGCGGATCTCGGCCACCTTTCCGGGCTCGACGTCGAAGTCTTGCACGTCGATCCGGCCGGTCCCGTTTTGTCCGGTGCCCGCGCCCGACGAGAGGTCGCGCGCGCCGTTCGGCACGCGTTGCACGGTGAAGTCCGTGACCCCGGCCGGCGCATCGAGCGTGACGTCGACGCCTGTGGCCGCGATGTTGCCCGTGTTGCTCACGGCGATGGAGTAGGTGGCCAGGCCGCCGATCTGGATGTTGCCTGCAGGATCGGCGTCGAGGACGCGGATCTGGGTATCGAGGGCGAGGGTCGGCGCGAAGACGTCGACGCCGAGCACGAGCGCCGCGACGTAGAACTCGTCAGACCCCGAGCCCATGGTGACGCGCACCGTGTTGGCGCCGGGGGTCAAGGCGGGCGAGATGTTGAAGCGATCGATGTCCACGCCGACCACCCCGCAGAGGCCGTCGCCGTAGCAACAATGGAAGTCTTGTGTGTAGCCGTCGGGGCAGACGAGCCCGTCGGGGTCGCGCGGGTCGGAGTTGATGGTCCCGTTGAAGACGTTGCCGAGCGGGTTGTCGTCGTCCGCGAGGCAAAGGCCGTCAGCGTCGGGGAAGGCGTCGCCGTCCACCTCGATATATTCATCCACGAGGCAAGGCCCGGCAGGGTTGATAGTGAAAGGCAGGAGGAGATCTCCCTCGAGGCCGTAGACGGAGAGGGCTCCCGAGGCGGGGCTCGACACCGGGGAGTCGAGGAGCAGCCGCTCGGTGTGGTGCTTGCCGGAGATGTTCTTGAGCCCCTCGTAGAGCGTGATCGAGCGCTGCGGTAGGCTCGGGTCTTCGAAGACGAGGAGCAGGGCGAAGGAGGCGGCGCCGTTGGTGTGGATGGCCGAGCCGGGGTTGGTCGCGCAGGTCGCGGCGTCGGGCTCGCTCGAGCAGACCACCTCGGCGCCGTAGCAGACATCGGCGAGCAGGCCGCTCACCTCGTAGTCGCCGGCCAGGACGCCGCCGCCTTGCTCCAAGATCACCTGGGTGACGTCGATCGGGGTCAGGAAGAAGGCGAGGTTGCCGGCCTCCGGCCCGTAGGGCTTGTAGAGGACGCTCGTGTAAGGGTCGCGCGTGCCGTTGTAGGTTACGGTGAGCGCTGCCGCGGCGCCAGGCGGGCGAAAGTCGACGCTGCGTGGGGTCGCTGCGAGCGCGGCGGCGGTGACGGCGGCGGGGGCGGTGTCGAAGGTGTATTCGGAGTGGAAGATGGTGAGACCTGGATAGTCTTCGCCGTCATCTATCAGCGAGCCGCCGAGGTAGAGCGTGGCCGAGAGCAGCTTGGGCCCGAGGGGCAGGGTCTCGCGGCGCACGGTGGTCGTGGCGCTCGGCTTTATGCAGTTGACGCCGTTGGCGAGGCCGCGGTTGTCGGCCATGGAGGCGCCGACGAAGACGAAGTCGATGCGGCCGCTGCGTGACGGGCCAAGCTGACCGAAGGTCTCCGCGGCCTGTGCCGGCGCGGCGAGGGCGAAGATAGCGAGGGCGAGCGAGCGCGAGAGCATGGCGCCATCGTAGCAGCAGCGCGCGCGAGGTCAATTATCGGCGGTGGATTTGTTGACAGGATAGCGGCGTGCGGCCACGATAACAGGGCATGTCGATATTGCTGTTGGCCGCGCTCGTCGCCGCCCCCATAGACACCTCTACCGCCTACTTCACGGGTTTGGCACGCAAGGCCGCCGAGCGCGTCGAGGTCGCGCGCGAGGGCGGTCCCGTGATCCTCGTCATCGTCGACGCGATGCGGCCGGATCACATGACTCCCTATGGATATGCTCGCGATACGACGCCCACGCTCGAGGCGCTCGCCGACGACGGGATCGTGCTCACCAACTACTTCGTCAACGGCAACTGGACGCGCCCCTCGACCGCCAGCCTGCTCACGGGGCTGCCCCCCTCGGCGCACGGGGTCGAGCGCGACCGTGACCGCCTGGCCGACGACTACGTCACGCTCGCAGAGCTCTTGCGCGACTCCAAGATCCCGACGGGCGCCGTCGTCGGCAACGGCAACGCCAGCAGCGCCTTCGGGCTCGGGCGCGGCTTCGACTTCTACGCCGATACGGTCAAGCACTGGAAAGGCCTGCCCTCGGCCGATCAGGTCGTTGAGCTCGCGGTGCCGTTCGTGCGCGCCCACAAGGACGAGCCGTTCTTCTTGATGTTATTCTTCATCGATCTCCACGACCCCTATCACGCGCCGCCGCCTTTCGAGGACATGTTCGTCGAGGATCCCAAGGCGCCGCTCGTGCGGAGCCCGCACTGGGAGCGCACGAAGTACTCGCGAGCCGAGATCGAGCGCATGAAGGCCACGTACGACGGCGCCTTGCGCTACACCGACACGGCGATCGCGAGGTTCTTCGCGTCCTTGAAGGAGCTAGGGGTCTACGACAAGGCGACGATCATGGTGACGTCCGATCACGGCGAGGCGTTCGGTGAGCACGGCGTATATCTACACGCCCATCACCTCTACGACGAGATCGTCCGCGCGCCGTTGATCGTCCGCGCGCCCGCCATGACCGCGCGCGGCGTCTACAACCACTACCTCTTCCAGACGATCGATCTCATGCCCACGCTCGTAAGGTACCTCGGCGGCAAGGTGTCGAAGGGCTTGCCGGGAGCCGATATCTTCGCGCAGCTTGCGAGGCCCGAGCTCGTCGATCACGGGCGCTTCGCGATCTGCGAGTTCCACAACTTCGGCATCGAGCGGCGCATGGTGCGAACCTACACGCACAAGCTCATCTACGAGGAGCCGGCGAACGAGGAGGAGTTCCTAGCCACGGTGCGCCAGCGGTCCTTGTTGCCTTCGGTATCGTTCGGCAAGCCGCGGCAGCTCTTCTTTGATCTCGTGGCCGATCCCATGGAGAAAAAAGATCTCTACGCCGAGCCTATCGTCAATAAGCCGCCCTGGCCGGAGCTGCGCCAGGTGCTCAAGACGCACCGAGCCCGCTTTCATCGTGCACGCGCGATCCCCATGGTCGAGCACCTGGATCCGAAGACGCGGCGCAACCTCGAGGATCTTGGGTATATTCAATAGACCAGGAGTCCTTTGTCGGGGGGCTTGCTTTCCTCGCCACAATACGTATGATGCGCAACCCTCGGTTTTTAAACCCCTCGGGGCAAAAGCCGGGAGAGAGAAACGGCGAGAGGAGGTGAGCATCGCGTGGCCAAAGTAATAGTCAAAGAGGGGGAACCCTTCGAGAAGGCCCTCAAGCGCTTTAAGAAGAAGGTCGAAGCGGCTGGCATTCTAAAAGAGGTTCGGCGCCGCGAGCATTATCTCAAGCCGTCGATACGCAAGAAAGAGAAGCAGCGCGCTGCCGAGAAGCGTCGTCGTCGAAGCGCCAATCGATCGCGTCGTTGATTTAGTGTCGTTCACCGCGGTGGGCTCCATGGTGGGGCTCACCGCGTTTTTGAATGTGGTGCCGCTGAAGGTCCGCGCACGCTGGCCGGAGGTTTTGGTACCCCGTTGCGCTGCCTTTAAGAGCACGGGCAGGGCCGGTCTTTTGGGCCGGCGAAGTTTGTGTCGTGCACGAGGAGATTTTGTTGATGGAAGCCCAAACACCAGAGCTACGCGAGGATGGCAAGACCTTTGCCGAGTTGTTCGAGCAGTCGTTGGCCGCACAAGATGCGGTGAAAGAAGGCGAGGTCGTCAGAGGTCGCGTGCTCGAGGTCGGTAAAGATTCGGTGCTGCTGGACATCGGCTACAAGAGCGAGGCATCGGTCTCTTTGGGCGAGTTCTCGTTGTGCGATGGTAAGCCAGAGGTGCAGGTCGGCGATGTGATCGATGTCTTCATCGAGAGCCGCGAGGACGACTCGGGGCTGGTGATCGTCTCCAAGGAGAAGGCCGACAAGCTCAAGGTCTGGGACGATATCTCCGACGCCGCGGAGCGCGATGAGCTCATCGATGGCGTGATCGTGGCCCGAGTCAAGGGCGGCTTGAGCGTGGACATCGGGGTCAAGGCCTTCTTGCCCGGTTCGCAGGTGGATCTCCGTCCGATCCGCAACCTCGATAAGATGATCGGCCAGACCTTCAAGTTCAAGGTCATCAAATTCAACAAGAAGCGCGGTAACATCGTATTGTCGCGGCGCGTCTTGCTCGAGCAGGAGCGCGAGGAGCAGAAGCGCGAGACGCTCAAGAAGCTCGCCGAGGGCGAGGTCATGACCGGCCAGGTGAAGAACCTGACCGAGTACGGGGCGTTCGTCGACCTCGGCGGCATCGATGGTCTTTTGCACATCACCGATATGAGCTGGGGTCGCTTGAATCACCCGAGCGAGATGTTCAAGATCAGCGACGAGATCAAGGTGAAGGTGCTGAAGTTCGATCCCGAGACCGAGCGCGTCTCGCTCGGCTACAAGCAGATCACCGAGGATCCCTGGACCACCGCCGCCGAGAAGTACCCCGTCAGCAAGAACGTGAGCGGCAAGGTCGTCTCGTTGACCGACTACGGCGCGTTCATCGAGCTCGAGCCTGGGGTCGAGGGGCTCGTGCACGTCTCCGAGATGACGTGGAACAAGCGCATCAAGCATCCGAGCAAGATCGTCAACGTCGGCGACAGCGTCGAGGCGGTCTCGCTCGAACGGGTCTGGCCCGATCTGACGGTCGTGCTCGACGTCGATCTACCGCAGAAGCGGATCTCTCTCGGCATGAAGCAGCTCGAGGCCAACCCCTGGACCTTGCTCGCCGAGAAGTATCCCGTAGGCGCGGTCATCAAGGGCGTGGTCCGCAATGTGACCGACTTCGGGATCTTCGTCGGCGTGGAAGACGGCATCGACGGCCTCGTACACGTGTCGGACTTGTCGTGGACCCATCGCGTCAAGCACCCGAGCGAGCTGTTCAAGAAGGGCGACGACGTCGAGGCCGTGGTGCTCAACATCGACGTCGATAACGAGCGCTTTTCGCTCGGCATCAAGCAGCTCACCGACGATCCCTGGGACATCTTGCCGAAGAAGTATCCGCGTGGCGTCAAGGTCAAGGGCAAGGTCATCAAGCTCACCGAGTACGGCGCATTCGTGGAGGTCGAGCCTGGTATCGACGGCTTGTGCCACATCTCCGAGCTCAGCGAGGAGCGCGTCGACAAGGCGCAAGACGTCGTCAAGCAGGGCGATATGGTCGAGGTCATGGTGCTCGACGTCGATCCGGGCGAGCGCCGGATCTCTCTCTCCATCAAGGCGGCGCGCGAGGGTACGAGCGACTATCGTGCCTACATGCAGGATGAGCGGAGCCGCTCGCAGCTCGGCGATGTGTTGAGCACCAAGCTCGCCGGTCTCGCGCAGCAGCAGACGCGCGACGGCAAGTAGCCGTTTCGTGTTGCGCTCGATCGGGCGCGCCTGTGCCAGGCTTTGGTGGTGAGGGCGATATCATGACGAAGAGCAGCCTCATCGAGGCTATCGC
>CAYXQW010000010.1:16259-17214 GCA_964466695.1 uncultured Bdellovibrionales bacterium | reverse complement strand
GCGTGCGACCACGATCAGGGTGTCGAAGGCCCCAGCCCGACAGAGTTCATTGAGTTCCCGGATCTCACCGAGCAGAGGGAGGTCATCCGCGCGGTCACCCGGGAGCGCTATACGCCCTACCACCTCGTAATAATCGTGATCGCGGCAGAGCGCCGCGACGAGGGTATCACCGATGGCGCTTTGGCCGAGCACGGCCACCTTCTTGCGACCGGCGAAGCGCGCGAGCACCCGTCGGCGCAAGGCGCGGAAGGCGATGCGCTCAAGGGAGACGAAGACGAGCACGGCCGGGATGAAGAAGACCATCATCCCGCGCGAGTAGGAGAACCCGCGGTAGAAGAAGGTGGCCGAGAGGACGGCGAGGAAGGTCAGCAAGGTGGCGCGCACCACCGCGCCGAGCTCGCGGACGAGCGGCTGGTGGAGGCGATAGCTGCCGAGCACCGCGCCGAACACCACCCACGCCAGCGCCACCCACGGGAAGGCGACGAGGATCTCGCGCCACGGTGCCACGCCTTGCTTCGCGAACGGGAGGCTCGCGGCATAGCGCAAGTAGATCGCGAGCTGGAGGGCCCCGAAGAAGGCGGCCATGTCGAGCAAGAACAGCGCGAGCTTGTGCTCGGTGGTGTTGCGCTCTTGCATCTTTAGGAGCTCGCCGCGGGATCCTCGACCGTGACAGGCACCCCGCCCCGCTCCAGGCTCTCTTGCGCGGCGGCGAGCACCTCGACCACGGCGAGGCCCGAGCGCGCGTCGGCTTGCGGCGCCGTGCGCTCATCGATCGCGCGCAAAAAGTCCAAGGTCTCGAGCGCCAAGGGCTCGGTCTGATCGAGCTTGGGGCTCAGGATGTCGCCGGTCCTGTAGGAGAGCTGGAACTCGCCGAAGGTCTCGGGGGCGGGCAGGTTGACGCCGCGATCGAAGATCTTCACCTTCTCGACGGACTCGGTGTCGTCGTAGACGAGCA
>CAYXQW010000010.1:14047-16249 GCA_964466695.1 uncultured Bdellovibrionales bacterium | reverse complement strand
GCCGCAGCGATTCGGGGAAGATCGATCTGCTGCTGCGGCGCAGCTTCGACGGCGCGAGCCAGCTCACCTCGAGGTGCGCGATGCAGCCCGAGGGGAACTTCATGGAGATGAAGGCGACGTCGTAGATCCCCTTCTGGACGAACGCCGCGCCCGTGGTGCTCACTGTGGTCGGTCGCTCGCCGAGCCAGAAGAACAGCATCGAGAAGTCGTGCGGCGCCAGATCCCAGATCACCGACACGTCGCGCTGGTAGATGCCGAGGTTGACGCGCATGCTCGAGATGAAGAACACGCGCCCGAGCTCGCCCGCCCGGATGAGCTCGCCGATCTTGACCACGGGCGGCGAGTAGATGAACGTGTGCCCCACCATCAAGGTCTTGCCGGCGCGCCGCGCCTCCTCGCCGAGCGCGCGGGCGTCTGCCACGCTCGCGGCGAGCGGCTTCTCGACGAAGACGTGCTTGCCGGCGGCGAGCGCGCGGCTCGCCAGCGGGTAGTGGCTCGCCACGGGCGTGCAGATCACCACGCCGTCGATGTCGCTCGCGAGCAGGCGCTCGTAGTCGCCGATGAGTCGCGCATCGCCGAAGCGCTCCTTCGCGCGCGCGAGCATGATCGGGTCGCTGTCGCAGATCCAGAGCTCCTCGCACCTCTTGTGGGCGAGGAAGTTGCGGACGAGGTTCGGCCCCCAGTAACCGAAGCCGACGACACCTATCTTCGCCATGTCAGCCCCCGGCCTCAAGATGAGCTGCGATAGCCCTCGTGACCCGCTCTACCTGCGCCTCGGAAAGCTCCGGGAACATGGGCAGGCTCACGCAATGATCGGCGATGCGCTCGGCGTTCGCGAAGTCTCCGCGACCATGGCCGAGGTGCCGATAGGCGGGCTGTAGATGCAGCGGCCCCGCGTAGTGCAGGCCCGTCTGGATCCCCGCGTCGGCCAAGGACGCGCGCAGGCGATCACGCTCTTTCACCTGCACCACGTAGAGGTGATAGACGTGCGTCCGCTCGGGACCGACCTTGGGCACGACCACACCCGCTATCTTCGAGAGGCGCTCGTCGTACCACGCGGCGACGTGCGCGCGCGCGGCGTTCCAGCTCGAAAGGTGCGGCAGCTTCACCGAGAGCGCCGCGGCCTGGATGGCGTCGAGGCGGCTGTTGATGCCCGACTCGATGTGGTCGGTGTGCGCGCCGCGGCCGTGGTTCGCGAAGGTGCGCACGCGCTGCAAGACCTCGCCTCGGCCGAGCACCGCCCCGGCGTCGCCGAGCGCCCCGAGGTTCTTGCCCGGATAGAAGGAGAAGGCCGAAAGCGCGCCGAAGGTGCCCACCGCGCGCCCGCGATAACGAGCGCCGTGCGCCTGCGCGCAGTCCTCGACGACCATCCAGCCGCGCGCCGCGGCGAAGGTCACGATCTCCTCGATCTCGGCGGCCTGGCCGTAGAGGTGCACAGGGATCACCGCCTTGACCCCGCTAGGATCGACCGCGGCCAAGGTCGCGACGGACATGTTGTAGGTGACGGGGTCGACGTCGGTAAAGCGCGGCGTGGCCCCGAGCATCACCACGGCCTCGGCGGTGGCGATGAAGGTGTGCGCCGGCACCACCACGACATCCCCGGCGCCCACGCCGAGGGCGCGCAAGGCCAACATGATGGCGTCGGTGCCGTTGGCGACGCCGGCGCAGGCTTGCGCCTCACAGAAGGTAGCGAAGTCGCGCTCGAACGCCGCCACGGCCTCGCCGCCGATGAAGGCCGCGCTCGCGCAGTGGCTCGCGAACATGTCCGCGAGCGGGCCGGCCAGGGCTCGGTGCTGCCGCGGCAAATCAACGAAGGGGACCACGTCGGTCATATAGGGACACTCCAAAGCGCCGGTCGCGGCGCACGCAGGGGCTCTACCAGATCGCCCGACGCGCGCACAAGGCGACGGTGGGCTTGTCAAAACCCTCCCGACGCCATAGGCGCAGGGCGAGACCTCGGAGCAAACACCGTGACCATCGATACCACACAGAGCTTCGACCGCCTCGCGCGGCTCTACGGCGAAGAGGGGCTCGCGCGGCTTTCGTCCTCGCGCGTTTTAGTCTTCGGCATAGGAGGCGTCGGCAGCTTCGTCGCCGAGGCTCTGGCGCGCTCGGCCATCGGCGCCATCGTGCTCGTAGATGGTGATGTCGTCGCCCAAAGCAACCTCAACCGCCAGCTCCAAGCACTAACCTGCACGCTCG
>CAYXQW010000010.1:10691-14037 GCA_964466695.1 uncultured Bdellovibrionales bacterium | reverse complement strand
CGAAGGCGGTCGCGATGCGCGAGCGGCTTTGCCAGATAAACCCAGCGGCGACCATCGAGGCCATCCCCGAAGCGTACGGCGAGCACAACGCGAGCGCGCTGCTCGACCGCGCCGGCGGACCTGTGAGCTTCGTCGTCGACTGCATCGACGTCCTGTCGCAGAAAGCCCACCTCCTCGCCGCCTGCCGCGCGCGCACATTTTCCGTAGTCTCCTCGATGGGCGCGGGCGGCAAGCGCGATCCGACGCGCGTGCGCATCGCCGATCTCGCGCGCACCGACACCTGTCGCCTCGCGCACCAGCTCCGCAAGACCTTGCGCCAAAAGCACGGCTTCGCCCGCGAGGGCCTTCTGGGTATCACCGCGGTGTTTTCGGAGGAGCCGGCTCACTCGCTAGCTTGCGAAGAGCGCGCCCGGCACGTCACCTTGGGGACGGCGGCGTTCGTCACCGGGGCCTTCGGGCTCGCCTGCGCGAGCCACGTCATAAACACCATCGCCGCGGTCAACGATGATCCGCCCCCACGGCGTCCTGCACGCTCGTAAACCCGTCACGGCGAAGGCACTCGACGAGCTCTCGTTGCAGGCGCCCGATGAGGCGGGGGCCCTCGTAGATCATGGAGGTGTAAAGCTCCACCAAAGAGGCGCCGGCCCTCACCTTGGCGTAGGCGTCGGCGCCGCTTTGCACGCCGCCTGCGCCGATGAAGGCGAGCTTGCCCGAGGTCAACCGATACATCCGCGCGAGCTGCGCGGTCGAGCGCGCAAAGAGCGGCGGGCCGGAGAGCCCCCCGAGCTCGTGGCGGGCTCGCCCAAAGAGCCCCTCCGGCCTTTGCACCGTGGTGTTGCTCACCACGAGGCCGTCGACGCCGCACGTCACGGCCACCTCCGCGATGTCCTCGCAATCTCGTGGGGAGAGATCGGGGGCGATCTTGACGAGCAACGGCGGGCACACCGGGAGCTCTCGACCCGCTCGCCGCACGCGGGTCAAAAGCTCTGTGAGCTGCGCGCGATCTTGCAGCGCGCGTAAGCCCGGCGTGTTCGGCGAAGAGATGTTCATCACCACGAAGTCGGCGAGGCCAGATACGGCCAAGAGCCCCTCGATGTAGTCGGCGGCGGCGTCCTCGGTGAGCTTGTTCTTGCCGATGTTGACCGCCACCACGGCCGCGGCGCCCAACTCCGCGCGCGCCCTGCCGAGCCTCCCTAAAAGCGGCGCGAGGCCGTCGTTATTGAAACCCATGCGGTTGATCGCGGCGCGCTCGCGGCGCAGGCGAAAGAGCCGCGGGCGCGGGTTGCCTTCTTGCGGGCGCGGCGTCACCGTACCCACCTCGACGAAGCCGAAGCCGAGACGCAACAAAGGCCCGATGACCTCGGCGTTCTTGTCGAAGCCGGCCGCCATACCGAAGGGATTGGCCAGCTCCTTGCCGAAGAAGCGACACGCGAGCATGGGCTCGCGCCGCGGCGCGCGAGGCTGCGCGAGGCCGAGCGCGAGCGCCCGCACCGTAAGCTCGTGCGCCACCTCGGGCGGCGCGAGGCGCAACACAGGACCGTAGAACGTAAAAGCGTCGACCATGGTGAGGCGCTGTACTTAGGTCGCGCACCGCGGCAAGGCAACGCCCGCGCGCACATGTCATTGACGAAGCACGGTCATTCGATCCACAAGCGGCGTTTCATTATCGCGACCAACCCTCGGAGGGCGCCGAATTGAACAACCACACCGTGCCTCACAAATGGACGCTCGCCGACTCCACCGAGCTCTACGAGCTGTCGACCTGGGGCGCACCCTACTTCGGCGTCAACGAGAAGGGCCACGTGGTCGTCCACGGCGACGGCCCAGGCATCCACGCCGACCTCAAGGAGCTCGTCGACGAGGTCTTGCGCCGCGGCATCGGCCTGCCGCTGTTGCTGCGCTTCACCAACGTCTTGTCCCGCCGGGTGGTGGAGATCAACGAGGCCTTCCGCCAGGCCATCGCCGAGGCGGGCTACCAGAACGAATATCGCGGGGTCTATCCGATCAAGGTCAACCAGGTCGCCAACGTCGTCGAGCAGATCCTCGAGGCAGGTCGCCCTTACCACTATGGCCTCGAGGCGGGCAGCAAGCCCGAGCTCCTCGCCGTCATGGCGCTGCTCGAGGATCCCGAGGCGCTCATCGTCTGCAATGGTTATAAAGACGCCGAGTATGTCGAGTCGGCGCTGCTCGCCGGCAAGCTCGGTCGCACCGTGATGCTCGTGGTGGAGAAGCTCTCCGAGCTCCACCTCATCGCCGAGGTCTCGAAGCGCGTCGGCGCGCGCCCGCACATCGGCGTGCGCGTGAAGCTCTCGAGCCGCGGCGCCGGCAAGTGGGAGTCGTCGGGCGGCGATCGCTCGAAGTTCGGGCTCTCCTCGAGCGAGCTCATCGAGGCCATGAGCTTCATGCGCGAGCAAGGCCTGCTCGACTGCTTCGAGCTCATGCACTTTCACCTCGGCTCGCAGATCTCCAACATCCGCAACTTCAAGGCGGCGCTGCGCGAAGGCGGGCGCTTCTACGTCGAGCTCTCCAAGATGGGCGCGCCGCTGCGCTACTTCGACGTCGGCGGCGGCCTCGGCGTGGACTACGACGGCTCGCAGACCAACTTCGACTCGTCGATGAACTACACGACCCAGGAGTACGCCAACGACCTCATCTACGGGATGAAAGAGCTCTGCGACGCGGGCGGCGTCCCCCACCCGATCATCGTCTCCGAGTCCGGCCGCGCCGTCGTCGCGCACCACGCCGTGCTCGTGATCGATGTCCTGAGCACGCGCGAGTTCGAGAGCAAGGTCGTCCCCGAGCAGATCCCCGAGGACGTCGCGCCGGTGGTGAAGAACCTCTGGTCCACGTACCGAGATCTCACGCGCAAGAACGTCCTCGAGAGCTACCACGACGCGGTCGATCTGAAAGAGGAGAGCTTGCAGCTCTTCTCGCTCGGGCACCTCTCGCTACCGGAGCGCGTGCTCGCCGAGAATATCTTCTGGAGCATCTGCCACAAGGTCTTGAAGATCCGTAACGAGCTCGACGACGTGCCCGAGGATCTCGAGTCGCTCGACCGCATCTTGTCGGACACCTACTACTGCAACTTCTCGGTGTTCCAGTCTTTGCCCGACTCGTGGGCCGTCGACCACCTCTTCCCGATCATGCCGATCCATCGCCTGCTCGAGAAGCCGTCGCGCAAGGCCATCCTCGCCGATATCACCTGCGACTCCGACGGCAAGATCGAGCAGTTCATCGACCGCCGCGACGTGCGCCACGTGCTCGAGCTCCACCCCTGGAACAGCGACGACTACTACCTCGGCATCTTCCTCGTCGGCGCCTACCAGGAGATCCTGGGCGATCTGCA
>CAYXQW010000010.1:7212-10680 GCA_964466695.1 uncultured Bdellovibrionales bacterium | reverse complement strand
CGGCTACATCATCGAGCGTGTCGCGCCCGGCGACACCGTGGCCGAGGTGCTGCGCTACGTGAGCTACACGCGGGAGGATCTCGTCGCCCGCATGCGGCGCGCCGCGGAGCGGGCGCTGCGCTCAGGCCACATAAGCCTCGAAGACTCGCGCTACATCCTGCGCTTCTACGAGGACGGGCTCGCCGGCTACACCTACCTCGAGAGGGAGTGAGCCTAAGGGCCCTAACGACGGAGCTCGGCGATCGTTTGATCGCGCAGCGCCAGCTCCTCCTCGAGCCGCCGCTCGCGAGCGCGGACCTGGCCGATGACGAGCTGGAGCTCCGTGACCAAAAGCTCATTCTCGCGCTCGAGCTCGACCTCGCGGATGGCGCCCTTGATGGTGCCGACGACGTCCAGGGCCCGGATCGGCTTGCAGATGAAGCGATGCACGCGCGCGATGTTGATGGCGTCGCTCATGTCCTGAACGCGATCGCTCGCGGTCATGAGGATACGCGCGGCGTTCGGTTGTATGGAGATGCAGCGGCGCAGCACCTCCACGCCCTCGAGGCCGGGCATCATATGATCAGAGAGCACGGCGCTCACCGGCTCCTGCTCCAAGGCCGCGACCGCGGCCTCGCCGTCGTTTACGGTCGTAAGATCGAACTCGGGCTCGAGGAGATCCACCACCATACGCATAATGAGGCGGTCGTCGTCGGCGATGAGGATCTTTGGGCGTGATGCGGGCATAGCCGTAATCATATCGCGAACCCGCGCGCGCGCAAAAGCGCATAATACCGCTAAAATGTGCCAGGCATGCTCGCGCCGACGAGAATGGGCTCGACTGTGAGCAGAAGCCCGAAGCGCTCGCGCACGGCCGACCTTATCGCCGCGGCGAGCGCGAGCAGCTCGTGCGTGCTGCCTCCGCCGTAATGAACCAATGCCAGGGCATGCCGCCGCGAGATCCCCACCCCCCCGCGTCGATACCCCTTGGCGAAGCCGGCGCGCTCTATGAGCCACGCCGCTGGAACCTTGAAGCCTCCCTCGCTCGTAGGGATCGCCCGCAGCTCCTCGCTCGCGCCGATGGCGCCGCTCGCCCGTGCCCGCGCGCGTGCCGCGGCCAGCTCCTCGTCGCGCAACACCGGGTTTTTGAAAAAAGAGCCGACGCTGCGCGACTCGGGGTCGTGATCGTCTACGACCATGCCCTTCTGGCGCCGGAGCTCCAAGACCGCCCGCCGCACCGCGCCCAGCGGGGCGCGCTCTCCTACCGTGACGCCGAGCCTTGCCGCGAGCTCCTGGTACATGATCGGCGCGGACGACGCCGAGGCGCCAAGCACGAGCTCTACGGCCAAGATCACGTAGCGGTCACCACGGCGAAAGATGCTGTCTCGATAAGCGAAGCCGCATTCATCGGCGGGAAGGGTCGTGATCTCCCCGCGCTCGCGATCGAAGACCCGCACGCTCAGCAGGACCTGCGAGACATCGCGACCATACGCCCCCACGTTCTGAATCGGGGTCGCGCCCACATGCCCCGGGATACCGGACAAGGCCTCGAGCCCGGACCAACCTTCCTCACAAGCACGAGCCGCGAGCTCATCTAGAGGCTCGGCGGCGCACAGCTCGAGCCGCACGCGATCACCGTCGCGTCGCGCGCGCACGCCGCGCTGGCGCGGACAAATTACCAGCCCTGCGAAGCCCTCATCGGCGATGACGACGTTGCTCCCGCCGCCGAGCAACAAGAGCGGCTCGCGCGCCTCATCGGCCGCGGCGACGGCCGCGACGAGAGCACGCTCGTCATCCGCCTCGAGCAAGACCTTCGCCTCACCGCCGAGGCCGAGCGTGGTCCGCGCGGCGAGGGCCGCGCGTTCGTGACGTCGTGTCACCGTCGCGCCTTCGCGCGCCTCGGCTTTTTGGGGGCGTCCGCGCACATGCCCGCGGGCGCATAGAGCACGCCGAGGTCGCAGTCCTTCGGCTTGAAGGCCTTGCTGGCGTCCTTGGGCACGACCGCGATCACGAGCCCCTTGGCCACGTTCTCGCCGCGCTGGTTATCGGCCCAGACGTTGGCCTCGACCACGTACTCACCGTCTTGCTCGCGCTTGTCGTTCATCATGCCGCGACATGTGAGCACATCGCCCGGCCATACCAGGCGCACCACCTTGACGTCGAACCGCCGCAGGTAAGCGCCCTTGAGCCAGGCCTGAACCATGCGGCCGAGGTAGGCCATGATCAAGGTGGTCGGCGCGAAGACCGAGGCCTTGCCCGCGGCAGCGGCCACCCGATCGTCGAGGTGCATGGGGTTGTAGTCGTCGACAGCACCGGCGAAGCGCGCGAGGGTCACGCGCGTGAGCGCCGGCACCGACAGGCCGTCGATGGGCGTCCCCTTGTCGATGGTCGCAAAATCGAGTGTTGTGGGCTCTTGCGTCACGAAAGCTCCCTGCATCTCTCAGCTTTGTAGCTTCACCAGGACGCGGCGGCTCTTGAAGACCTGGCGCTCGCGCGCGTCGCGTCCGCGGGTCTCGATGACGATGAAGATGAGCGTGCTGCCCCCCGCCGCTTGCTGCTCATAGACATCGGCGATCTGGTGTACGAGGTGCAGCCTGTCACCCGCGCAGATCGGCCGCACGTACTCGTACTCCTCGGCGCGATGCATCATCGCCTGCACATCCCAACCGAAATCATCTAGAAAGACATCGCCCGGCGTCAGCCCGCAGGCGAAGGTCGGCGGCGCGACCAACGACCGAAACCCGACCTTCTTCGCGGCCTCCTCGTCGAAGTGGATCGGATTATCCTCGCCTATGGCCGCGGCAAATCGTCGGATCTGTCCCTTCTCGATCTCGACCCAGCGCGCGGGGGTGCTCTTGCCCACGAGGTGTCTAAGCTTTGGTGAAAGACTCACGACTCTTAAATCCCTACAAAAAAATCCTCGCACGAAGATGCGCGCGCGCTCACGACACGAGAGGTTGAGGACGCCCCACGCTTCGTGCCCTAAAACGCCCGGGCACGCGCTCATCCGCTACCCAAGAGCACGACAGCGTATCACGCCCGCGGCCCCGTGGACAACAGCGCGGAGGAAACACGAGCACAACGTAGGCGTCGCGCAATAGGCCGAGTGAGATATCTGTGCTATGGGCAGCCGCCATGAAAAATCGCTATCGCACGCATACCTGCGCCGCGCTTGGGCTCGGCGATGTCGGACAGACGGTGAAGCTCTCGGGTTGGGTCTACCGCAAGCGCGACCACGGGGGGGTCTTGTTCTTCGACCTCAGAGATCACCACGGCATCACGCAGGTGGTCTTCACCCGCTCCTCGCCCACCCTCGCGCTCGCCGAGGGCATCCACCTGCAATCGGTGATCTCGATCGAGGGACGAGTCGTGGCGCGCACACCCGAGAACATAAACCCGAACCTGCCGACCGGCACCATCGAGGTCGAGATCGACAAGCTCGAGCTGCTCATGCGCTCCGAGCTTCTGCCCTTCCCCATCGCCGACGCC
>CAYXQW010000010.1:0-7202 GCA_964466695.1 uncultured Bdellovibrionales bacterium | reverse complement strand
TGACCTATCGCTTCCTCGATCTGCGCAAGGAGAAGCTCCATCAAAACATCGTCCTGCGCTCACAGGTGATATCGAGCCTACGCCGTCGCATGACCGAGCAAGGCTTCCTCGAGCTCCAGACCCCGATCCTCACCTCCACCTCGCCCGAGGGCGCCCGCGACTTCCTCGTGCCGAGCCGCGTGCACCCCGGCAAGTTCTACGCCTTGCCCCAGGCCCCCCAGCAGTTCAAGCAGCTCCTCATGGTGGCGGGCTTCGACCGCTACTTCCAGATAGCGCCGTGCTTCCGCGACGAGGACGCGCGCGCCGACCGCTCGCCCGGCGAGTTCTACCAGCTCGACTTCGAGATGTCGTTCGTCGAGCAAGACGACGTCTTCGCCGCCATCGAGCCCGTGCTCCACGGCGCCTTCGCCGAGTTCTCGAAGCACGCGGTCACACAGCCGCCCTTTCCCCGCATCGCCTACCGCGACGCGCTCGCCGAGTACGGCACCGACAAGCCCGATCTACGAAACCCGCTCAAGTTTGTGGACGTCACCACCATATTTACAGGCTCGAGCTTCGCCCTCTTCGCGAACGCGGTCGCAAGCGGCCACGTGGTGCGGGCGGTGGCGGCCAAAGGCGCCGCGAGCAAATCGCGCAGCTTCTTCGACAAGGTGGTCGAGCTCGGCCGCGGCGCGGGGCTCGGCGGGGTCGCCTACCTCACCGTGGGCAAAAACCCCAAAGGTCCTCTGGCGAAATACCTCGACGCCGAGGTGCAAGCGCGGCTCAAGGCCGCGACCTCCGCCGAGGACGGCGACGTCCTGTTCTTCGTCACCGAGCAAGCGCACAAGCTCTTAAAGCCCATCCACGAGCTGCGCTGTCACCTCGGCCGCGAGCTCGGGGTCATCGAGAAGGACGCCTTCCGCTTCGTCTGGGTGGTCGACTTCCCGTTCTACGAGCGCGACGAAGAGACCGGCAAGACAGACTTCTCGCACAACCCCTTCTCCATGCCGCAAGGCGGGCTCGAGGCCTTGAACACCCGGGATCCGCTGTCGATTTTGGCCTATCAGTTCGACATCGTCTGCAACGGCATCGAGCTCTCCTCGGGGGCCATCCGTAACCACGATCCCGAGATCATGCTGCGCGCGTTCGCGATCGCGGGCTACGACAAAGAGCACGTGGAGCAGAAGTTCGGCGGCCTGCTCAACGCCTTCCGCTACGGCGCCCCCCCGCACGGCGGGGCCGCCCCCGGCATCGACCGCATGGTGATGCTGCTCGCGGGCGAGGCCAACATCCGCGAGGTCATCGCCTTCCCCATGACCCAGAAGGCCGAGGACCTCCTCATGGGCGCGCCCTCGATCCCCACCCCCAAGCAGCTCGAGGAGCTGCATATCCGGGTGGCACTTCCTTTGGCGAACAAGAAAAACGCCCCCTGATCACTCGGTCTTCAGCACCCACGCGGGGATGTCGGCCTTCGCCAAGAGCTCCTTGGCGCTGTTCGCGTGCTCGAGCTCCTTGAAGGCCCCGAGGCGGACGCGGTACCACTTGCCCTTGCCCGACACCTCGGCGACCACCACGAAGGGCTTGTAGCCCTTGCGCTCGAGCGCGGCGACGAAGGCCTTCGCGTCCTCTTGGGTTTGAAACGAGCTGACCTGCACCGTGTAGTCGCCGCTCTCTGCCGGACCATGATCCAGATCGGCACGCACATCGTACGCCGCGGCGAGCGGCGCTCGCGACTCCGGCACAGGCGCGGGGGCCGGCTCTGCTGGCGGCGGCGCGGGGGCCGGGGTCACGACGGGCTTTGGCGGCGGCGCGGGTCGCGGGCTCGCCACGCGAGCGCCCGGCGCCGTCAAGCGCTCGTAGAACGTGAACTCCGAGTGCCGCTTGCCGTCGGCGTCGATCTGGGCCAACGGATCCGCGGGCGACCCGAGGCACGCGAGTAGGGCCTGGCGTTTGCCCACGAGCACGCCCAACGCGAACACGATGCCGAGCGCGACGACGAAGCCCAAGGTGAGCCACACCAGATGCAGGCGGTCGAGCCTCAGCTCGGCGCGGTCCTTGTTCCTCTTGTTGTCGCGCATGGTCTTAGCTCTCCTCGACCAGAGACATCTGCTCTGGCGCCTCGACGCCGAGGATGCCGAGCAACGCCGCGAGCGCCATCTGGAGCGCCCGGCATAGCAACAAGCGCGCCCTCGTCTTTACGGCGTCCTCGGACACCACGCGCTCGCTCCCCTTATACTGAGTATAGTAGGCATGGAACTGCGCGATGAGCTCTTGGACGTAGTGCACGACGCGATGCGGCTCACGACTCTCGGCGGCGTCGCGCACGACCTCGGGCGCGAGCAAGAGGGTCTTGATGAGGCCGATCTCGGCGGGGAGCACGAGGGCGTCGAGGGCGCCCTCTGCGAGCTCGGGCTCAAAGACCCCCTCCTGTCGAGCGCGGCGCGCGATCGCGCACAGGCGCGCGTGCCCCATCTGCGCGTAGTAGACGGGGTTGTCGAGCGAGCGCTTCTTCGCAAGATCGATGTCGAAGTCGAGCTGCGCGTCCATGCGCCGCATGAGGAAGAAGTATCGCGTGGCGTCACGCCCGGCCTCGTCGATCACCTCGCGCAGCCACACGGCCGTGCCGAGACGCTTGCCCATGCGCACGCTCTCACCCCCGCGCGAGAGGGAGACCATCTGCACGAGCAAGACCTCGAGCGCTTCTGGAGGCCAGCCGAGGGCGGCGATCCCAGCCTTGACGCGCGCTATGTAGCCGCCGTGGTCCGCCCCCCAGATGTCGATGAGGGAGGCGAAGCCCCGACGCAGCTTGTCGTCGTGATAAAGGATGTCGGAGGCGAAGTAGGTGGGGCGGCCGTCTTCGCGCACCACCACGCGGTCCTTGTCGTCACCGAAGTCCGTGGTGCGAAACCAGCGCTTCCCCTCCTGCTCGTAGACATGACCTTCGGCCGCAAGACCCTGCAAGAGCCCGTCGAAGCCGAGCCGCGAGGTGAGCTCGCGCTCGGAGACGAAGCGGTCGAAGCGCACCCCGAACCTCTCGAGATCGTCGCGAATACGGTCGAGCATGCGCGCGATGCCGCAGGCGCGAAACACCGGGAGCCACGCCTCCTCGGGGGCGTCGAGGTATGCCTCTTTATGCTCGGCGAGCAGCTCCTTGGCGATGTCGATGATGTACTCGCCCGGGTAGAACTCCTCGGGGGTCGTGATGGCGCGGCCGCAGAGCTCCTGGTAGCGGAGGTGGACCGAGCGGGCCATGACGTCGCACTGGTTGCCGAGATCGTTGACGTAGAACTCCCGCTCGACGTGGTAGCCCGCGGCGTCGAGCAAGTTGCACAAGACGTCGCCCATCACGGCTCCACGGCCGTGCGCGATGTGCAGAGGGCCGGTGGGGTTCGCGCTCACGTACTCGACCAAGACCTTCTTGCCGGCGCCCGCGTCGCTCCTGATGAAGCCCGGCCCCGCGGCGAGGAGCTCGTAGAGCGAGGCGCGTAAGGCCTCGTCACGCACGAAGAAGTTCAAGTATCCCGGACCCGCGATCTCGATCTTGGCGAGCAGACCGCCGGCGTCACCGAGCGCCGCTTGCAGCTTCTCTGCCACCGCGCGCGGCGGTGGACGAAGAGCCTTGGCGAGCCCGAGCGCCGCCGTGGTGGCGTAATCGCCGAAAGAGGCCTGCTTGGTGGGCTGCAAAGAGGACGGCGCGGGATCACCTTCGATGCCGGCCGCCCGCCAGAGGCTCGCCACCGCGCTTTGTAGCCTATCTTCGAGGTGCTGTTTTATGGTGCGAAACGACGACATCGCGCTAGTTTTCCTCGCTGTATCCTAAGAGAGACGATCTCGGAGCGTCAAATAAACGGCCGCCGCCCTATCGGGGATGCGCACCGCTTTGACAAGCTCTCGTTGGACTGTGAGGTTGCCGCTTCGCTCCGCGCGACCTAAGATCATGGTTAAGATGACGAGCATATCCTACGAAATCGTCGAGGCCGCCCCGGTCGAAGAGATAGTAGAGCTCTACCGCGCGGGCGGCTGGTGGCGAGAAGACAGCAATTGGCGCGCCATCATCCCCAAGATGATAGCGGGCAGCTTCTGCTTCATGGTCGCGAGGAGCACCACGGGGCAGATCGTAGCCATGGGGAGAGCAATTTCAGATGGAGTCAGTGATGCCTATATCCAAGATGTCGTCGTGTTGCGCTCGTATCGAAAACGCGGACTCGGCGCCGAGCTCGTCCGAAGGCTCGCCGAGCACTGCCGAGGCGCCGGCATCTCATGGATCGGGCTCGTCGCCGAGCCCGGCACCGAGCTCTTCTATGAGCGGCTCTCGTTCAAAGCTTTCCCTGGTAAGCCCATGCTCTACCTGCCAGAGCCTTAGCGCCCTGCCCTGGCGACCCATAGAGGAGCGGGTCGAGCCCGCCCTCGCGCGGATCCTCGCGGAGGACCCCCAGGAGATCGCCGGCTACACTCCTGGGGCTCTCGTGGCATGGGCGCCCATCCATAAGTACGCATGGATGCCCTTCGGCCATAACGCCGCTTTGATCGCCTGCGTGGTCGAGCCCGATCCCAACCAGCACCTCCTGCAACCCGTAGGTGAGCTTAGCGACGAGGACCTGCGCGACCTCACAAGCGCGCTCGCGAGCTTCGGGCGGGAGGTCAAGCTCTTCGGGGTAACCGAGCGCTTCGTCGCTAAAAACCCCGCGTTCGTGGCCGCCTTCGAGATCAAAGACGAGCCGAATTCAGCCAACTATATTTATCGCGCCACGGATCTCGCGAACCTCACAGGCTCGAAGTACGCCGCCAAGCGTAACCACATCGCGCGCGCGGCCCGCGAGTTTGACTTTACGAGCGCCGAGCTCTCGTCTGCGGACGTCGAAGAATGCCTGGCGCTCGCGAAAAGCTTGCTCGACGAGGGCGCGAGCCCCTCGTTTCGCAACGACCTCATCGCCTGCACCGCGGCCATGCGGCAGCTCGGGGCGCTCGGGCTGCGCGGCAAGGTCATCCGGGTAGACGGCGCCGTGGCTGCGTTCTCTTTGTGGGAGAGGCAGAGCCACGACACGGCGGTGGTCCACTTCGAGCGCGCGCGTCGCGACCTGCCCGGGCTCTACCAGATCGTAAACCGCGAGACCGCGAGGACCATGCTGGCCGAGGGCTACGCTTTCATCAATCGGGAGGAGGATCTCGGCGACCCTGGCTTGCGCCGCGCCAAGAGGTCTTATTACCCCGCGCACCTCGCCAAGTCTTTCACGCTGACCTTCAAGGGTCGCTAAGGGTCGAAGGTGCCCGCGGCCTTGAGCAGGCGCAGCGCCGCGAGCTGCGCGTTCAAGCGCTCGGCGACGGAGCCGAGCTCGGCGGTGCCGAGCTGCGTCGTGGCGTCGGTGAGGTCGAGCTGCGTGGCGACGCCACTTCGGTAGTTGACCTCGACGAGGCGCATGTTCTCGCGCGCGAGGTTCGACTGCTCCTCGGCCTTGGTGCGGTTCGCGCGCGCGCTCTTGAGATCGAGCAACGTCCTGCGCACCTCATCGATCGCCTGGCGCTCGGACGAGCGCGCGCTCGCCCGCGCCTCGACGAGCTTGGCCTCGGTCTCACGGAGCGTGCTCTCGCGCAGCCCGCCGTCCCACAGCGTCCACGAGAGTCCCAAGGTGAGCATCCAGGAGTAGTGCTCGCCGACGAAGCCGTCGTAGTCGACGTAACGATAGGCGGCCGAGCCTACGAGGCTCGGCAGGTACTGTAGCCGCGTCGCGTTCTTCTGCCGCTCGGCGAGCTCCACCGACGCCTTGGCGGCGAGCACGTCGCGGCGCTCCTCGACGGCCGCTCGCAAGAGCTCGCCCTCGCCAGAGGTCGACGGCGGCTCGGGTGGATCCTCGAGGTCGAAGTCACCGTCGTACTGCAACATGGTAGCGAGCGCGATCTTCGCCGCCGCGAGGGCGTTCTCGGCGCGGCGCACGTCTTGCTCGGCGCGGGCCCTGTCGATCTGCGCGCGGATCGAGGCGATGCGCGGCAAGGCCCCGGCGCTCACCCGGATGTTGGCGTCGCGCTCGTGCGCCAGGTTCGCCTCCAAGAGACGCCGCTGCACGTCGAGCGCCTGCTTGAGACCGACCGCGCCGTAATAGAGCTGCGCCACGGCGAAGAGCACCTCCCGCTGCGCGTTCTCGACGTTGAGCCGCGCCACCTTCTCGGCCGCGTACGTCGCGCGGATGGCGCCGAAGAGCGATGGCACGATGAGTGCCTGGTTGAGCTGGATCTGCCCCTGGATCTGGGCGAGGGGCTGCATGACGACCTCGCTCACGCCGGATGGGACGAGGAAGCTGTCACTCGGCGACCCCGGGGGATTGCTCAGGCTCGGCGGCTGCGTGGGATCGAAGGTCGGGCCGTTCGGGTTCGGCATCCCGGGCTCGAGGTTGCGAATATAGTAGCCGCTCGGCAGGGGCATGACGTTCTCGTACTGATTGCGAACATACGCGCCGCTCGCGGTGATCGAAGGCAGGTACCCTGCCCAGGCCTTGCGCGACATCTCGTTCGCCTGCTCGAGCCGCGCCTCGGCCGCCTTGAGATCGAGGTTCTTCTCCTTGGCCATCTCGAGCGCACGCTCGTAGGTGATGATTAAAACCCCGTCGGGCGCCGCGGTTTGCCCTATGAAAAACGCCATCAACAAAGCAATGCTCGCCATAGCTTCCTCTCTCTCACATGACCCGTGTGCGAAACGCGGCGTATCATTAGCCACCCGCGGCGCGGGCGCGCAAGCCGCCAAGGAGAAAGCCAACAAGGATAAGGCTCAGGAGCGCGGTACGCTGCGCTCCTGAGAGGGTGCTCTAGAGGCCGACGAAGCCGTAACACTCCGGGGCCGGGTCGAAGACCATGCAGGGCCAGAACTCGACGCAGGCCAAGTCGACGCAATCGTTGATCTTGTCGTTGGCCTCGGCCTGGTTATCATTGCCGCACTTGTCCTCGATCGAGTCCCTGCATGCGCTGACGCAGGCATCGGTCTCGGAGTCGGTCGCGCTGTGATCTTCGCAATCGAACTTCTTGTCGCAGTAGTCGCGGCAAGCGAGGCGGGAATCGAAGTCGTCCTTCTCCTCGCCGCAGGATCCCAACAGGCTAGCGGAGAGCAGCAGCGCGAAAGCGGCGAGCGTGGGGTGACCTATGATCTGTTTCTTGAGGTTATTCATCGGGAGATTTCCTTGTGTTTAGTCTTCGAAACTCGAGGCCCTTTGAAGCTCGATCCTTTCTTTTGTGAG
>CAYXQW010000009.1:8255-17587 GCA_964466695.1 uncultured Bdellovibrionales bacterium | reverse complement strand
CGATCGGCCCGTGCTTCATCTCGCCGGCGGGATAGCCCTCGGCGTGGATGTAGGAGATCTCCTTGAGCTTGAGGGCGCCCTCGAGCGCCACCGGATAACCGTAACCGCGCCCGAGGTAGAGCACCGAGCGCGCGGGCGCCACGTGTCGCGCCACCTCGATCACCGCGCGCTCTTGCTTGAGCGCCTGCTCGAAGGCGGGCGGCAGCTCACGAAGCTCGCGGCTCAACCTCGCGGCCTGCTCCACCTGCCCTCCCGCGCGGCGGCTCGCGATGATGGCGAAGAGGAGCAGCGCCACGACCTGCGTCGAGAAGGCCTTGGTCGAGGCGACGCCGATCTCCGGCCCCGCGTGCGTGTAAAAGACGTGATCCGAATCGCGCGCGATGGAGCTGTCGATCACGTTGACTATCGACAGCACCTTCGAGCCCCCGGCGCGCGCCGCGCGGATGGTGGCCAGGGTGTCGGCCGTCTCCCCCGACTGCGAGACGGCGAGCAGGAGGTGGTCCTTACCGAACAACGGCGCGCGGTAACGCAGCTCGCTCGCGAGCTCGACATCGCAGCTCATCCGGGCGAGGTCCTCGATCGCCAGACGACCGAAGAGGCAGGCGTGCCAGCTCGTGCCGCACGCGCTCAAGGTGAGGCGCGAGGCGCCCTGCAACAGCTCCTCGAGCTTTGAGCCGAGCTCGACATCGTCGTTGCCGAGCCGCCCGCGCAAGGTGTCGGTGACCGCGCGGGGCTGCTCGAAGATCTCCTTGTGCATGAAGTGCTTGTGCCCGCCGCGCTCGGCCATCACCGGCGACCAGTCGATCACGCGCGACGGCCGCCGCAACGCCTCGCCGGAGAGCTTGGTGAGGCGCACGCTGCCAGGCCTGATGATGGCGAGCTCATTCTCCTCGAGGATGATGACCTCGCGCGTGTGCGGCAGGAGGGCGGGGATATCGGACGCGATGACCCCGGCGTCTTTGAGCACACCGATGACGAGCGGCGAGGCGTTCTTCGCCACCACGATGGTGTCGGGCTCGGCGCTCGAGATCACGGCGATGGCGTAGGCGCCGCGCACCTCCGCCAGGGCCGCGCGCACGCGCTGCTCGAGCGCACCGCGGGCGAGCGCGATCAAGTGACCGATGATCTCGGTGTCGGTGTCGCTCGTAAAAGAGCGACCCGCGCGCGCGAGCTTCTCTTTGAGCTCGTGAAAATTCTCGATGATGCCGTTGTGCACGAGGACCACGTCGTCGACGAGGTGCGGGTGCGCGTTCTCGTCGCACGGCCGGCCGTGCGTGGCCCAGCGGGTGTGGCCGATCGCGAGCTCTCCTTGCAAAGGCTCGCGCTGCAACAACTCCACGAGCTCCTGGAGCTTGCCCTTCTTGCGCCGCAGGTGGAGCTTGCCCCGATACACGCTCGCGATGCCGGCCGAGTCGTAGCCGCGATACTCGAGCCTCTTTAGCCCCTCGAGCACGTTCTCCACGGCCTTGGGCGAGCCGACGTAACCCACGATACCGCACATCAGGTCTTCTCCTTCGCGGCGGCGAGGCGCGCGCGCAAACGCGCCGCGTAACCCGCGCGGTTGCTCTGTCGAGCGCGGCCGAAGGCCAACGCGTCGGCCGGGACATCACTCGTGATGGTCGAGCCCGCCGCGACGTAGACCCCACGGCCGAGCGTGAGCGGGGCCACCAACGTGGCGTTCGAGCCGATGAAGGCCCGCGGGCCGACGCTGGTCTTGTGCTTGTTCGTGCCGTCGTAGTTGCAGGTGATCGTGCCCGCGCCGATGTTGCTCGCGGGGCCTATCTCGGCGTCTCCGAGGTAGGTCAGGTGATTGGCCTTGGCGCCCTTGCAAAGCTTCGTCTTCTTGAGCTCGACGAAGTTGCCGACGTGCGCGCCCTCACAAACCCGCGTCCCGGGCCGAAGCCGCGCGAAGGGGCCGACGCGCGCGAGCTTGTCCACTCGAGCCCCCTCGATGTGACAGAAGGCCTCGATCCTTACGTCGCTCCCGATGACAGCGTCGCGGATGACCGTCGGGCCGTCGATGCGCGTGTTTGGTCCCACCACGACACGGCCCGAAAGCTCGACGCCGACGCCGAGCTCGACGTCCTCACCAAGCTCGACCAAAGCGCCGAGTCGCACGCGGCTCGGGTCGCGAAACGTCACCCCTCGCGCCTGATGCTTGATCACGAGCCGCTGCTGCCAGATGGCCTCGGCCTCCGCGAGCTCCTTGCGCGTGTTGACGCCGAGCATCTCGCTCGCGTCAAAGACCTCCATCGCCAAAACCCCGCCGCGCCGCGCCGCGAGCGGCACGATGTCGGTGAGATAGGCCTCGTTCTGCGCGTTGCGCCGCGAGAGCTTGCCGAGCCCCGCGCGGAGGAGCTCGAGGTCGGCAACGTACACCCCGGCGTTGATCTCCTTGATCTCACGCTCGGCCGGGCTCGCATCTTTGTGCTCGACGATGCGCATCGCCTCACCGTCCGCGCCGCGCACGACACGACCATAGCCGCTCGGGTCCGTCACAAAGGTGGTCGCAAAAACGAGCGGCAGCCGGCGCGCGGCCTGCTCGAGCTTCGCGATGGTCTCGGATTTGAGGAGCGGCACGTCGCCGTAGACGAGCATCACCTTGCGCGTATCGGGCGCGAGCGCCGAAAGCCCCACGCGGGCGGCGTCCGCCGTCCCGAGCGGCTTTGGCTGCACGACGAAGGCGAGCGGAGCCTTGGGGAACAAGGTCGAGAGCTTCTCGCGCACCGCCGTGCCGCCGGGGCTCGTAACCACCACCACCTGGCGACACTTGCGCGCGAGCGCGACACCGACCACGTGCGCGACGAGCGGCAGGTCCGCGCACTCATGTAACACCTTGGGCAGACGTGAGCGCATACGCTTGCCCTCACCCGCGGCAAGCACGATAGCGGCTAGATTCTTCATGGTCGCAGAGGCCTAATGGTGTAAGGCCCCGGTGTCAAGAAACACCATGCGCGCCGACGGCCGCCGCGCTCAGACCTGCGTGTTCATGGTCTGCTTGATACCGCTCGTCGCCTTCTCGATGACCTTGCCCGTCAAATCGAGCTCCTGTGAGAAGCGATAAACCCCAGCCTGCATCGCGAGCAGCTCCTGGTTGTCGAGCTTACGGCCGGAGAGCGCGAGCTTCATGATCTGGGACATCTTGTCTTGGCCGCCCACGAGCTGCTCGAGCATGTTGGCCATCTCCGAGCGCTGCGTCGCGGCGGCCGCACCTACCTTGGTCGATGGCAAGGTCGCGTTCACCTGAGCCTGGAGCAAGACCTTCTGAGCCCCCACGGTCTGTGTCACGCCCGAGGTCGCTTGCACCCCGGTGGCGGCCGAGCCCGGTTGCGACTCCTGCAAGGTGCGCTGGAAATCCGCGTTGGCGCCGCCCGGTGTCTTCGACTGGAGATCTTGCTGATTGTTTCGCTGCATCTCCTCGAGCAGCAGCTCCGCCGCCTTGCCAACCCCACCGCTACCAGCGTCAACCATGATGCGCCTCCATGTACACCGGGAGCCTGCGAGAAAAAAACCGGGCCGCCGGCGACAGATCTCTAGACATCATCTCGTACCTAAATAGTACCTTCTCAGCTAAACGTGATCTCGGTTATCAAATTAGCCCTCATCTTGGATCTAGCCGCTAAGCCATTGATTTTTCGAGCATTTTTTGAAGCTTGGCGATGGCGCGCGCGTGCAGGCGGGAGGTCCAGCTCTTCGACAAACCAAGCTTTTCGCCTGCTTCTTCGAGGCTCATTTCCTTGTAATAATACATTTCCATCAGTTGCTGCTCTTGCTCGGCCAGCTTTTTTATCGTCTCGCGCACGAGCGCGCGCGCCTGCTCCAACCCTAGCCGCTCCTCGGCGAGCGGCGCCGTGTCTTTGATCTGGAAACCCTCGGCGCCGTCTACGGTGGTGACATAGATCACCGCCAAACCGCGCACCGCGTGCTCCAAGTCTTTCAACGCCCCTTCGAAGGAGCCATCCGAGCCGTCGTGCCCGGAAGAACCGCCGCCCGAAAGCTCGGCCAAGTACTCGTTGGCGCTCGCCTCGAAACGCAGCTTCGCGTAATCGCTGCGCCGCAGCCAACCCATACCCCGCAGCCCGTCATAGATCGCGCCGCGGATCCGATAATAGGCGAAGGTCATGAAGCTGTTGCCCAAGGTGGCGTCATAACGCTCCGCGGCCTCGAGCAAGCCGATCATGCCGTAGTCGACGAGGTCGTCGAACTCTATCGAAGCGCTCACGGTCTTCTTGATCTTGCCCGCGATCGAGCGCACCAACGGGAGGTACTGCTCGGCGAGAGCCCTCTTGTCTACCGGGGCCGCGCTCTCTTGGCGCTCACCCGAGACTGGCGAAGACTTCGTCTTCATGCCGCGTTCCGGGTCTTTGGATTCAGCCATCTGCAACCCCGAAGATCAGCCCTGTACAAGCAAGCACGTTAAAAAGACCCGGATCACCCGAGCTTGAGCTTACGCGCCCCCTCGGAGACGTCTTCGACCAGCTTGGCGAAGAACGGCGCCCCATCGAGCTGCTGCGCGATCGCTTCCGCCATGCGCTCGATCTCCTCCTCGCAGGCGTGCTCGATGATACGCCCGAGCCGTTTTTGCTTGATCAACGCTTTGACGAACAAGGCCGCGCGCTGTTTCCTGCTCGCGCGTGGATGATCCGCGAGAAGCGCCGCGAAGGTGCTGGCGAACGCCGCGAGCTGCGCCGAGCTCAAACGAGGCCGCCCCGTTACAGGCTTGCCCACCATAGCCTGGAGCTGCTTCTCCACGAGCGGGACCACCCGCTCGAACGAATCGACTACTTGCGGCGAGACCTGCTCGCCCTTGGGCGTCCCTTGCACCGCCGGTCGTGCTTGGGTCTCACGTGGCGTCTCGATCTTGCTCGACTCGTTCGGCGGAGGACCACCAGGACCTACACGTGTCGCCATGATACCTCTCTTTAAATGTCCCTCAACCGAAGATCCCGAGCCCGTGCGCCTCGCGCAGCGCCTTGGCGAACTCACCCGCCGACCCGCTCTGGTCGAGGGTCATCGCCTGATCGAGCTCGACCATGGCCTCCGCGTGCTTGCGCAAAAACAAGAGCGTCTCGCCCATATGGGCGTGGGCCGCGGCCGAGGCCGGGTTGAGCTCGATGGCCTTCTTGTGCGCCTTCAAGGCCGGGTTGAAGCGGCCGAGCGAAAAATAGAGGTGACCGAGCGCCATCTGCGGCACCTCGCTGTGCGGCACGAGGGCGCAAATACCCTGAAACACCTCTTCGGCTTCCTTGTTCTTGCCGAACTCCATGTACAGATAGCCCGCCTCGAGCAACAACACGACATCTCGTTGTGCGACGGGAATGATGCCCGCCACGGTGATTTCGTAAGTCATCCGCACGCCTCGTAAGCTTCAGTGACGCCACTCACACTAGATGATGGGTAGAGGAGCCGCAAGGGTCGCGCTCAAAACACGATGCTCGCGTAACCTACGAAGCTCTCGGCAGGTAGCACATCGCAGCTCAGATAATGATCGATCAAAAGCGGCGCGAGCTCGTGACCGTAGGCCTCGGCCGTCGCCATGGCCGCCGCCACCGCCGCGGGGCAGCAGGCGCTCGCGTTGGCGGCGGCGTGTGCGAACGCCGCCTCGGGCCTGTGCGCCAAGATGTGCTCGATATACTCGCGATCGTTGTGCTCGCGCACGAAGCGCTCGGCGTCGCGCCCGCCGCCGCGAGGAGTGAAGCCATAGCTTGGGCCGTAGTGGGTGAGATCGGTAGAGCCGATAAACACCGCGCGCCGGCCAAAGGCACGCACGTCTGCACCCACCGCGCGGCCGATCTCCAACGCGGCCGGCGTCGCCGCCACGCCGAGCATGAGCAGCTCGGCCTCCGGGAAGTAGTGGCGCGCGAAGGGCATGAGCAGCTCGGCGGCGTTGTCGGGGCGGGCGGGGGAGACGGGCTCGCAGGCGAGGTCGAGCTTACGCGCGAGGTCGTCCGCGAGCGTGTGGGCGACGCAAAGATCGCCGAGCGGCGTCTGCCACGCGGCGCCGCAAAATATCGTGCTCGCCTCGCGCGCCGCGCGATGCGCGCCGTAGAGCACCACGAGGTCTACGGGGCCGGCGTTTTGGGCCAAGGTGGCGAAGCCGCGCGCGGCGGCCTTGCCGCTGAACGCCCAGCCGGCGTGCGGCGCGATGAGCCCTGTGAGCTTGCCGCCTGACGTCTTTTGGGCCTCGTGAGCTTCGATGAAGGCGCGGCAGGCCTCGGCGTCGCGCGGGTACCACTGGCCGGCGAGCAGCGCCAAGCGCAGGTCGTCAGGACGCATGGGGTCTATCTCCGCGCCGGGATCTTGAGCCTTTGCCCCGGCCAGATGCGGTTGGCGCTGCGCAGGCCGTTTAGGCGCATGATAGCCGTGATGCTGCTTCGATAGTTGCGCGCGATGACGGAGAGGGTCTCGCCCGAGCGCACCCTGTGCACGATGATCTCGGGCTCGCGCGGCACGAAGACCGGCACCTTGGCCAGGACCTCGGGGAGGAGCGCCGCGGCGCTCTTTGGGACCGTAAGATCGTAGGCCCCTTTCGGGGTGCTGCGGTTACGCAGCGCAGGGTTCAAGAAAGAGAGCGTGCCGGCGCCGAGGCCGAGGGCCTTGTCGAGATCTTCGAGCCTGACCGGCCGCTCGACTTGGACCTTCGCAACCTCGAGCTCCTCGTGGTCGGGCTCGGGCAGCTCGACGCCGTAGCGGGCGGGATCCTCCAAGATGCGCAGCACCGCCAAGAGGCGGGGGAAGTAGCGCCTGGTCTCGTTTGGCAGCTCCATGTAGAGATCCCAGAAGTCGAGGTAGCCCTTGCCCTCCTTGGCTTGCAGGCGCTGCACGCGACCCTCGCCGCAGTTGTAGGCGGCGAGCGCCTTCGGCCAATCGCCGAACATCCCGTGGAGATCGATGAGGTAAGAGATGGCCGCGTCGGTCGCCTTCTCGGGGTCGAGCCGCTCATCTACAAAGGCGTCGCGCTTGAGGCCGTAACGCAGGCCGGTCGAGGCGATGAACTGCCAGAGCCCGAGCGCGCCCGCGCGCGAGAGGGCGCCGGTCTTGAACGAGCTCTCGACGAGCGGCAGCCAGCTTATCTGGCTCGGCAGCCCCGCGGCCTCGAGCTTCGCCAAGATCATCGGGCGAAAGGGAAAGGAGCGCCGGTAGCCCTCGACGAGGTGCTGGCGCTCGACGCTGGTGAAGCTCTTGATCTCGCGCGCGACGTGCTCGTTGTCGAACATGGGTAACCCAAGATCCCACGAGGCGCGCGCGGCGGATGTGCTCGCCACGGCCTGCGGGTGAAGCCGTGAGATGAGCCGCGCTACGAGCACGCGGATGTCCTGCTTGACCTGGGGATATTCACCATCCTCGGGCAAGGCGAGCATGAGCGCGTAACACTCGTCGATGCGCTGCACCGCCTCGCTCGTGTCACCGCTTTCGAGGAGCGCCGCCGCCGCGTTGCACGGCTCGAGCGCCTGCGCCGCCAGATCGTCGCCATCGCTCTCGGCCTCGACCATCTCCGTCCCCACCTCGGGCGCGGGTTCGGTCTCGACCTCCACCTGCGCTGGCGCTAACACGACCTCGGGTTCTTCCGGGGGCAAAGCTTCGGCGGCGACGAGCGGACGCGGCGCCGGGGCGCAACCGCCCGCGATACAAGCCAAACAAGAGAGCAACAAAGCCTTCACGTAAGTGATCCTCGGTCGAGAGCACTCCCCTCTCCACGGTCGCCTCGAGACGATGTAGAGCGCGCACGGCGGCAAAGCAACCCTACAAGCACACCTCTTGCCATCGCGCGCCATTCCAGGTACCACATGCTCCGCCATGTGGTCTTCGCGCATCATCAGGCGCCTCTTCATCTATCAGCTCGCGACCGTAGCGCTCGCGAGCCTTTTGGCGTTCTGGCTCTGGCGTGGCAGCGGCTTCGGCGTCTTTATCGGCGGCTTGTTCGCCTGCGGCAACCTCCTCGCGATCAAGGTGTTGGTGGAACGCACGCTCGTCCGCGTCGGCGGGCACCGGCTGCTCTACGGGATCATGCTCGCGCTCAAGACAGCCGCGGCGCTCGCGGTCATCGCGGTCTTGTTGCTCGTCGCAAAGGTGCCGCCGCTCGCCTTCGGCCTCGGCCTCGTCGTCGCGTTTTTGGGCCTGCTCCTCGCGCTCTGTGACGCCGCGCTCAGCCGCCGCGCCTCTTCGGTGTAAGGCATGGGACACGGTCTGACTTGGCTAAGGCTCTTACCCGGCGTAAGCCAGCTCGAGGCCTATTTCACCGCGCGCGCGGGGGAGGCGGGGCTCGGGAGCGGGCTCCTCTTCGGCAGCCCCCTCTCCATCCAACACGTGGTGGCCGCGGCGCTGGTCATGGCCTTGGTACTGCTGCTCGCGACCACGACGCGCGTGGGCATGCGGCGCGCCGCGGACGGGGGGCTCGTGCCCGACACCAGGCTCTCTTTGCGTAACCTCATAGAGCTCGCGCTCGACATGCTTTACGCGCAGATGCGGCGCATCATCGGCGAGGATGCCCCGCGTTATTTCCCCGTGGTCGGCACCCTCGCCCTCTTCATCTTCGTCTCGAACGTGCTCGGCCTCGTCCCCGGCTTCACCCCCCCGACCGACAACTGGAACACCACGTTCGCCTGCGGCATCTTCGTGTTCCTCTACTACAACTGGCACGGCCTGCGCGCGCACGGCCTCGGGCACATCGCCCACATGGCGAACCCGGTCGGGAAGTGGTGGGGGTGGATCCTCGCGCCGCTCATGTTTCCGATCGAGCTCGTGAGCCACATCGCGCGACCCGCGTCGCTCTCTATTCGCCTCGCGGCCAACATGGTGGGAGATCACGCCGTGGTGACGGCGTTCCTCGGGCTCGTACCCATCCTCGTACCGCTACCATTCATGGTCTTGGGACTGCTCGTCTCGTTGGTGCAAACCCTGGTGTTCTGCTTGCTCACCACGATCTATATAAGCCTCGCGATAAGCGGCGAGCACGAAGAACATGAAGGAGCCGAGGCGTCGGCATAACCATTTAGAGAGGAAGACAAAAGTCATGCAGAAGGTACTGACAGCAATTTCGGCGTTCGTGGTTTCGATGTCGGCTACGGCGTGGGCCGCGCCTGCGACGGCCGGCGATGGCGCGAGCATCGGCAGCGGCATGATCGCCCTCGCCGTGGCGATCGGCATCGGCATCGCCGCCCTCGGCGGGGCAATAGGTCAGGGCCGCACGGCCTCGGCGGCGCTCGAGGGCATCGCGCGTAACCCGAGCGCCACGGACAAGATCTTCGTCCCCATGATCTTGGGCCTCGCCTTCATCGAGTCGCTGGTGCTCTTCGCTTGGGTCATCATGCTGCTCATGCAGCTCAAGCTGT
>CAYXQW010000009.1:0-8245 GCA_964466695.1 uncultured Bdellovibrionales bacterium | reverse complement strand
ATAGCGCCACAACCCATCCGGCCCCGCGAGAACGAAGGCCGGCGTCGAGCCGAAGACCACCTGCATGCTCATCGTCCCATAGCTGCTCGGCTCGCCACCATCCCCCTGCGATATGACCCGGGACCAGTGCGAGCCCGAGAGGGCATAGACCTCGGCGCTCCAGGTAGAAGCCAAGACATAGACGCGGTCGGGAGCGGAGGGATCCACGGCGAGATCCATAGCCGTGATATAGCTATCCTCGACCGTGAGCACGCGCCAGGTCTCCCCCGCGTCGTCGCTGCGATAGAGCGTGGAGGAGGCATCGCCCACGGCATAAATTAGCTGTGAGGTCACGGCCTGCAAGGCCACCACGGTTATGTTTGGCATGCCCGTACCCACCCTCGACCATGAGGCCCCGCGATCGGTGGACTTGAAGACCCCGCGACCAGTGTCGCTGTAGTGAGCGTGCCCGGTGCCGAGGTAGAGGACGTGGTCGTCCGATGGGTCGATGGCGAGCGCCTGCACGTGGACGCTATCGTTCTCCTCGCACAGCTCGGGGTACTCGGCGCAGAACTCGGCGTCATTTAGCTGCGTGCTCGGCAACCCCGCGTTGCTCTTTGCCCAATCGACGCCACCGTTATCGCTGCGATAGAAGCCGCCCTCGTCGATGAGCGCGTAGAGCACCGCGCCGTCGGCCGTGCCGAGACTCAGATGGAAGATGTCGAAGGACGGGTGGAGATTCTGGCTCGAGATCGGCGTGAAAGAAGCACCGCCGTCGTCGCTACGCAGCACACTACTCCCCTGAGCACCGTAGAGCACCTCCCCACTGCCCGCCGCGAGCACCATCGAGGAGCCCCTCGCGATGTCGAGCGTGCCACGGTATGAAAAGGTAGCCCCGGCATCCTGCGAGCGATAGACCGCGGGCGCGTAGCTCGAGAGGCTCTCCCCGGCGAGGTACAAGGTCGCAGGCTGCTCGGGGTGGGCGACGATGGAGGTCAAAGCCTGTGGCAACAACGAATCTCTCGTCCACACCCCCTCGCGACAATCGTCATAAGCCTCGATGAGCGCCGCGCAGCCCACGGGGCCGTATCGGCAGTCCCACTTGCTCTCGTCGACGAAGCAGCCGAGGGCGGCGTCGAAGGCCCCCTGACATGACGGCACGTGCGGCATGCGCTCCTCGCAGTCCTCGCGGCAGTCCTCGATGTCGTCCGCGTCCCAGTCACAAGTCGCGCCGTACGAAGCGCAAAAATCGCATCGCGCGACCCCCGAGCTCGCACCGCCCGTCTTTTTGTCGTCGCCGCCGCAGCCGACGAGCACGAGGCCTATGATCAGAAAAGACAAACCGAGAATCGAACGATGCGTCTCCATGAGCCTGCTCTCCTTCGCAACGCAAAACCCAAGCCGCGAACATAGACCGCTTTCGAAGCGCCGCCAAGACTAGCGAAAATTTAGACCGAAAATTTGACACTCTCCGATCGGAGAATATGCTGAGCTTCAAGATGTACTTAAGGATGCGCGTCCTCGAGTACATCGCCGCCAAAGGCCTTGCTCGGAGGAGATAGCAACATGGATGCGACAGGCTCGGTGTCTTGCGCGCGCTGCGGGCGCGCGTTCGTTCCTCGCTTCAAGTTCCAGACAGAGACACGCGACGGGGTGAGCACCTACTACTGCTCACAGGTTTGCCGAGAGCCCGCCCTCGCGGGCGGCGGCGTGACGTGCTCGGTGTGCGGGAGTTCGTTCAACCCCACCTTGGCCGCACAAGTGGTCGACAACGCCAGCGCCGAGCGCAAGTTCTTCTGCTCTCCCGCCTGCCAGGAGCGCGGTCAGAGCCGCGTGGTCGAGCCCCCGGCGCCGCCCGCGCGCGCGATCGCGGTCTTGAACCAGAAAGGCGGCACGGGCAAGACCACCACCGCCGTCTCCCTGGCGGCGGGCTTCGCCCACCTCGGCCACAAGACGCTGATCATCGACCTCGACCCTCAGGGCAACGTTGGCACCTCGCTCGGCGTCACGAGCCCGCGCACCATCTACCACGTGCTCATGCAGGGTCTCTCGCCGCTCGCTTGCGCACAGCACGCACGGCAGAACCTCGACGTCATCACGTCCGATCAGTCCCTCGCCGCGGCCGAGATCGAGCTGTGCCGCACGACCGAGCTTACTCGCATGAATCGACTCGAAGCAGCGCTGGAGAAGCTCCAGGGCTACGAGTACGTGGTGCTCGACTGCGCTCCGTCCTTGTCCATCCTCAACCACAACGCCCTCGCGTGGGCGCGCGAGGTCTTGATCCCCGTGAGCTGCGACTACCTCGCGCTCGTCGGCGTCAAGCAGGTCCTCTACACCTTGCGCCGCGTGGGCGAGCAGACCGGGAAGGACGTGCGCGTCGCCGGCGTGCTCCCGACCTTCTACGATGTCCGTAACCGCGTATCGGCCGACGCCGTGAATTACCTCCGCAAGACCTTCGGCGCCAAGCTGCTCCCACCGATCCGCACCAACACCCGCATCGCCGAGGCGCCGAGCCAGAAGAAGACCGTGTTCGAGCACGCTCCAGACTCGAACGGCGCCCGCGATTACATCCGCGTCGTCGAGTGGTTGAAGAACGGCGCCACCACCGAGACGAGGGCAGCATGAGCCAGAGATTTCCAGCAAAGCGACGCACGGCGGTGCTCGCCGACAACCCCCTGGAGGGCGAGCAGCTCCTGCTCGACGCGCTCTTCGGCAGCGAGCCCTTGGCGCCGAAGCGGCCGAAAGCCGTGCGCCGCATCCCGGCGTTGAAGCCCCAGCACTACAAGATCATCTCGATCTCGATGTACACGGAAGATATCGAACGACTCGAGGACATGGTGGCCGAGCTCAAGCGCCGCGGTAACTACAAGGCCAACAAGAGCCAGCTCATCCGACACGCCCTCGCCAAGGTCAACCTCGACGAGGTGCCGGACAGCATCTGAAGCAAGCGGCTACGAGCGCCGCGCCCCCTCGAAAAGAGGCGCGGCCCCGCGGACCAAGAGAGCTTACTTGCCCTTGTCGAGACGACCGACGAGGGAGAGCGTGAACGAAGCGCCCATGTACTTGATGTGCGGCTGCACCTCGATCTTACACGTGAACCAACCAGGCTGACCCGGGACATCCTCGACGCCGATGCGCGCCTTGCGCAAAGGACGGCGGGAACGCACGCTCGGAGCCGGGTTATCCATGTCGGAGACTAAGCCGCCCATCCATTGGTTGAGCTCGCGCTCGAGGTCCTGGCGCTCCTTCCAGGAGCCAATCTGCTCGCGCTGCATCACCTTGATGTAGTGCGCGAGCCGCGTGATGACGAACATGTAAGGGAGCTGCGTGCCCAGACGATAGTTGGTCTCGGCCGCCTTGCCCTCGTCGGTGTTGCCGAAGAACTTCGGCTTCTGCGCCGAGTTGGCCGAGAAGAAGCACGCGTTGTCCGAGTCCTTGCGGAAGGTGAGCGGGATGAAACCCTCCTCCGAGAGCTCGTACTCGCGCCGCTCGGTGAGCATGACCTCGGTGGGCACCTTGGTCTGGATCTCGCCGAGCGACTCGAAGTGATGCAGCGGCAAGTTCGGCACCGTGCCGCCCGACTGCGGACCGATGATGTTCGGGCACCAACGATACTGCGCGAAGGAGTCGGCGATGCGCGTGACGAGCGCCGTCGAGGCGTAGCCCCAGAGGTAGCGCTCGTGGTGACCGACGATGTCCTCTTTGAAGTTGAACGCCTTGACCGGGTTGTCGTCGCCGCCCCACGGCACCCGCAGCAAGAAGCGCGGCATGCACATGCCCACGTAACAGGCGTCGGGGCTGTCGCGGAACGCGTGCCACTTGGCATACTGCGGGCCCTCGAGCATGGCCTTCAAGTCCTTTAGCCTGGGTAGGCCCTCGAAGGTCTCGCCGCCGAAGAAGTTGGGCGAGCCGTTGGTGATGAGCGGCGCGTGCGCCACCGCGGCCACCGCCGCCATCTGCTGGAGCAGCCGGAGATCCGGCGCGCTCGGACCGAAGTCGTAGTTGGCGCAGATGACGCCGTAGGGCTGGCCGCCGAACTGGCCGTACTCGTTGGAGTAGGCGAGGCGGAACAGGCCGCTGCGCGTGAGGTCGGGCGCGTCGTCGAGATCGCTCGCGAGATCGTCCTTCGAGATGCAGAGCAGGTCGAGCTTGATGTTCTCGCGAAAGTCGATGCGCTCGCACAAAAACTTGAGCGATCGCCACGACGACTCGAGCTTCTGGAAGTCTTTGTGGTGCATGATCTCGTTGACCTGAGCGCTCATGCGGCCGTCGAGCTCGGCGATCATCGCGTCGATGGTGCCGCGGTCTACCTTGGCGTCAGCCTTGGTGGGCTTGAGCATCTCGGAGATAAAAGCCTGCACGCCCTGCTTGGCGATGCTGTAGGCCTCGTCTTGAGGCTTGAGCTTGGTCTCCTGCAAGATCTCGTCGAGCAGCGAAACGCCTCCGGCGGCGGCTTGCGCGGCGCCGTCGGCGGCGGTGGTGGCAACTTCTTGATCTGTCATGGCATCCTCCACAAAACGAGTAGAGCCGAGGGCAACCCTCGCGCTATTCCTTGATTCCGAGCTCGGTCTTCAACGTGGCGCGCGCGCCCTCATCGCCCAAGATGGACTGGATGCGCTTCTTGAAGGCCGGGAAATTACCGAGAGGCCCCTTGAGCGCCGTCAGCGCTCGCCGCAGCTCGAGGAGCTTGCGCAGCTCGGGGACCTGGTTGACGATGCCCTCGGGCTCGAAGTCCTTCAGGCTGTTGAACTTGAGGGTGACGGGGAGATCGCCCTCCTCTCCCGAGAGCTTGTCGGGCACGCTCACCGTGATCTCGAGGTTCTGACCTTTCATGACGTCGGCGAAGTTGTTGGCGTCCAGGCTTATCGGCTTGCGATCCTCTACCGGCGTCTCGTCGGTCTTGCCCGTGAAGTCGCCGATCATCATGATCTTGAGCGGCAACTCGACCTGCGCCGTCGCATCCCCGGTGGCAGGCTTGTACATGATATTTACGCGTTCTTTAGGTGCAACTGTTGGCATCTTCGACTCCTGAAAAAGACAATTCCTGGTTGACGACTAAGGCGGCGAGCAAATATCCGATTCGCATACCTCAACCGTAAAAGCAGCGAAAGCCCCCTTTCTCAATTATCGTCCTCACCCCACCTCGAGCGCTACCGCGGGATCGAGCTTGGCGAGACGCTTGTAGAGTTCGTGCTCGTCATCGGGCTTGTCGGTGGGCTTCTTTACAGCGCGCAGACAAGAGAGCCGGCCGCAGAGCACCCGGACTTGGAGCTCGGGCTCCCAGCTCACAAGACCCGCGGCCGAAAGCTCCTCGTCGAGCGCCTCGTAGAGCGCCGCCGCGATCTTGGTCGCCCCCGCCTTGCGACACATATCGGCCTGCAAGACCCTTAGCTGCGCGCGCGCCCGCCCCCCCACGGCCGCCGCGACGTGACGCTCCATCGCCTGCAACGCCTCCGCGGTCTTGCCGGCCGAAAGCTGCTTTTGGACCTCGGCTAGAACCTGCTCGTCGAGCACCGCCGCGCCCGCGCGCGACGCGCTCTTACCACCTCCGGGTGCGGCCAACACCTCCTCCTCGAGCCACGCCCGGGTAGGCTCGTCGGCGAGAGGCGTGCCGTCCGCCGTGGGCAGCTTCGGCAGCCCGGGCATGCGCTCCAAAAACGAGCGGAGCTCAGAGAGACACACGCGGCGCGCCTCCTCGTAGCCGCCGCCGAGCGCGGCCATGGCCTGCGCCGAATAACGCAAGAGGTCCAAGCTCAAGCGGTTGCGCGTGAGCGCGCCCTCGGCCTCGGTGAGCAGCGCCATCCAGTTGCGCGTCTCGATGAATTTATCGAGCTTGGCCCGCAGGTCCTTGGGCAAGGCGGGGATCATGGTGCGCCCGTTGGCCGCGACCGGCGGCAGATCGAGCACCCCGAGCCACATACCGCTCCGCAAGAGCCGATAGGCGAGCGCGGCCGCCGGGTTCACCTGACGAAGCGCCGATGCGGTGTCCAAGAAAGCTTTGCTCGAGGCCTGGAGAAACTTGACGACCTCCTCGCGGTTGCTCGCGCTCGGGGCCGCCGCGACATCCGGCACGGTGATAGACGCGGGCGCGCCAGCGCTCGTCGACGCCGGCTCCGACGCGACCTCGGCCACTGCTGCCTCCGTGCTCGCGCTCGCCGCGACCGGGGCAGGAGGAGGCGGGGCAGGAGGAGGCGCCTTGGGCTTCGGTAGGCAGACGATCAGCTTCTCGATCGCGTCGTGAAAAGGCGAGAGCGCCGGGCTGTTGTCGCCGAACTTGTCGGCCACCACCGCGCGGAAGCGCTCTACCGCTGTCTTCAGCTCGAGCAAGCCCTCGCGGTGCTTCTCCTCCGGCGTCTTGAGCGTGCCCAAGATGAGCCCGGCCTTCTCGACGAACCACTCGAGCGCACCCACGCGCGCGCGGATGCGGGCGAGCGGCGGGAAGAGCTTGTCCCAATAACGATCGATGACCTCGGTGATGAGGGCGGTGCCGGTGGCGAGACCCCCGAAACCTTGCTCGTGATAGAGGGCCACGCCGAGGTGCCCGGCGATGAGGAGATCCTTGGAACGTGATCGCAAGATCTCGGCGCCGGTGTTGACCACCGACGGCCAGAGCACGAGCTCGCCGCGCGGCGAATCGAGCTTCATGATCTCGGCACGCAGCGCCTCGTAAGACGCATCGAACTTGGCCGAGACCCCGGCCGGCTCGGCCTCGGAGACAGGCGCGAGCCACGCCGCCGCCTCCTCGACTATCTGTTCGTAGGTACGCGCCATGCCTCACCTCGAAGGAGAGTTAGCCCCCGAACGCCGAGACCACCGCGTCGAGAGGGGTTTTGAGGTCGTCCAAGGTCTCTAGTTGATCGGGCGTCAACAACGCCTTCTGCTCATCGATGACGCCCTGGTCCTCACAAGAGACCGGCCAGAGCTTCGGGCTGTCGCTCGGCACTCCGCACAATAAGGCGAGCGCCGAAGGCGCGGGCGCGCCGAAGCTCACGAGCAAGCGCCCGGGGACGGGCGGCACCTGCACCGACACGCTGCCGTAGCTCGGCGACGACCTGGGCGGCGTCCACAAGACGTTGGGACAAACCGCCTGCTCGCCGAGCAGGCGTCGCACCATGCCGAGCCAGATCACAGCGTCATGATCCTCGATGAGCGGCAGGTCGAGGGTGATCCCTGGTTTGGTGTCGTCCAAAAGCTCGCGCGACTCGAAACACGCGGTGGCGAGCGTGTGCAGCGCGAAGTAGCGCTGCAGATCCTCGGCCGCGCCGAACAGCGACTCGCAAAATCCCCCGATCGTGGTCTCGAGCAAAAGCGCGTCGCCGCGCTCCTGCGCCGCCGCGAACTCCTCGAGGTCAGGGAAGGGGAGCGAAAACAAGCGCTCCTCCAAGTCCTTTACATCGAGCGCCTCACCCTCGCCCGCGAGCGCCGCCGCCGCTTCGAAGAACGACGCGAAGGCGAACGGCACGATGTCGAAGTTGCCCGCGGCGCTCTCGACCTCTATCTGCGTATATAAGGAGAGCGGAAAGCGGCGCCCGACGTTGTCCACGCTCGGCGCCAAGACCCCGACCACCACGGTCGACGCGGCCGGGGCGCGATAGATGAAGGACGTGGGCGGCGGCTCGAGGTCCACGCCCGCGCGGTGACAGAGCGTGACCACATCGTCGAGATACCTGGCCATATCCAACGCGGAGCCCGTGACGTTGACCCGCAAGAAATCTCCCCGGGAAGGTATCTTCCCGAACAGGCCATTTCCCAGCTCATCGGGCGCTGTCATAGGCTGCATCTCTAAACCCTCAATCGGTTACTACACACGGCGGGCTGCCCTTGGTGATCGCGTCGGGAGGCTCGAGATCGCCGAGCTTGATGGCGATGCCGTGGCCGTTGCCGCGACGACGCACGACGAAGAAGCTGCTCTGGGCCGCGGCGGGGCGAAACTCCACCTGCACCGGCTCCTTCACGCGTGGTAAGCTCCAGCTCAGCGTAAACGACGTCCCCCGTCCCTGCCCGACGAGCTTGCCGGCCTCCATGAGGCGAAACAGCCCCCAGTACCCGTTGTAGTGGATCGTGTCCTCGACCCCGCCGCGGGCGCGCACGCGCAGGCGCGCCCCTTGCGCCGCGTCCCCCGCGGGCCACGATAGATGCTCCCACTGCTCGGGGCCACCGCGATACGCGGCGACCTCACCGCCCACCTCGAGCGCGATGAGACCGTAGGCCGGCGAGGGCGTCACCATGACGTCGAACTCCATCCGCAGCTCGTCCCCGCTCGCGA
>CAYXQW010000008.1:10813-17922 GCA_964466695.1 uncultured Bdellovibrionales bacterium | reverse complement strand
CCCAAGAGCACCTCGCGCGACTCTTCCGGCCTTTCTGTCAGGTTTCGCAGGGGCTGGATCGTCGCTACCACGGCACGGGGCTCGGCCTGTCGATCTGCAAGCGGCTCGTGGAGCTCATGGATGGAGAGATAGGGGTACGGAGCGAGCTCGATGTCGGCAGCTCCTTCTGGTTCGTGTTGCCGGCCGTCGCGCGTGGAGGTGAGGCATGAAGCCCGTGATCTTGATGATCGAAGACAACGACCAGAACCTCTACCTGATGACCTACCTCTTGGAGCACGCGGGCCTGGAGGTGGTCTCGGCGTGTGATGGCGCGCGCGGGATCGAGGTCGCTCTTGGCCTTCTCCCCGCGCTCATCATCCTCGACATCCAGCTCCCGGGCATGGACGGCTACGAGGTGGCGGCGCGGCTCCGCGCGAGCCCGGCGCTCGCGCAGGTGCCCATCGTGGCGGTGACCTCTTACGCCATGCCCGGAGACCGGGAGAAGGTCATCGCCGCCGGCTGTACTCATTATATCGAAAAGCCGATCGACCCCGATTCGTTCGTCGGTGAGGTGCTGTGTCAAGTGCGCGGCGCCGCCTCATGCGAGGAGTGACCCATCATGGCCAAGATGCTGATCGTCGAAGACGACGCCGAGAGCCGCTACCTGCTCTCCTCTTTGCTCGTGGGGCACGGCCACGAGGTGCGCGAGGCCGCGAACGGCGCCGACGCCTTGCGCTTCGCCTCCAAGGATCCGCCCGATCTGGTGGTGAGCGATATCCTGATGCCGGAGATGGATGGCTTTACGCTCTGCCGCGAATGGATGAAGGACGAGCGACTCAGGCGGATCCCGCTCGTGCTCTATACGGCCACCTACACCGACGAGCGCGACGAGGAGCTCGCCATGGCCGAGGGGGCGCGGCGGTTTTTGATAAAGCCCATGGAGCCCGAGGCGTTGCTCCAAAACCTCGAAGAGGTGATCGCCGAGGCTCGGCAGAAGAGCGACTATGGCCTCGTCGACAAGAGCTACAAGCGCGAGGCCGAGCAGCTAAGGCTCTACAGCGATCGGCTGGTGAAGAAGATCGAGCGCAAGATGCTCCAGCTCGAGCAGGCCAACCTCGAGCGCGAGCGGCTCGAGCAGCAGCTCCGCGGGGCGCAGCGGCTCGAGGCCATCGGTGGGCTCGCGGGCGGCATCGCGCACGACTTCAACAACCTGCTCTCGGTCATCATGTGCTGCAGCAGCGTCGCGCTCGAGCGCCTCGGGGATCTTACGGTGCAGCGCGAGAACCTGCTCGAGATCCAGAAGGCCGGGCAGCGCGCCGCCGATCTCACGCAGCAGCTCCTCGCTTTTAGCCGCAAGCAGGTCTTGCAGCCGGTGTCGCTCGACATAAACCAGGTCATCGCCGGGCTCGAGAAGATGCTGCGGCGCATCCTCGGCGAGGACATCGAGTTCTCATTGGTGATCGAGGAGGGCCGCGCGGAGGTCAAGGCCGACCCGAGCCAGCTCGAGCAGGTGCTCACAAACCTCGTGGTCAACGCGCGCGATGCCATGCCCAAAGGCGGCAAGCTCACGGTGGAGACGCGCAAGGTCGAGCTCTGTGAAGCTTACGCGGCGCGGCACGTGGCGGTGAAGCCGGGCGCGTATGTGATGCTGGCCGTGAGCGATACGGGGGCGGGCATGGACGAAAAGACTCGCGGGCGGATCTTCGAGCCGTTCTTCACCACCAAGGAGCGCGGCAAGGGCACCGGGCTCGGCCTGTCCATGGTCTACGGCATCGTCAAGCAGAGCGGCGGTAACATCTGGGTCTACAGCGAGCCCGGGCGCGGGACCACCTTCAAGGTCTACCTGCCGCGCGCCGAAGCGCCCGCTGTCGTGCGACCCCATAGCGAGGGTCACCGCGCGCCGCAAGCGACCAGCGTTTTTGGCACCGAGACCATCGTCGTGGTGGAGGATGAGGACGTGGTGCGGCGCCTCGTGGGGCAGATCTTGGAGGACGCGGGCTACGAGGTGCTCGCCGCCGCGAGCGGCGCGCGCGCGCTCGAGCTCTGCGCGGCGCGGCGCGGCGAGATCCACCTCGTGCTCACCGACGTCATCATGCCGCGCATGAGCGGCAAGGCGCTGGTAGACGAGCTCGCGCGCGAGCACCCAAAGATAAAGGCGCTCTACATGTCGGGTTACACCGACAACGCCATCGTGCACCACGGCATCCTCGATCCTGGTACGCGCTTCATCGGCAAGCCCTTCAGCGCCGAGGCCCTCTGCCGCAAGGTCCGCGAGGTGCTCGACGAGGAGCTTTAGCCCGCATTTTCGCGCAACAAATGAGTAAGTCGGTCGATAATGCTATCGTAAAAGAATCATTACGCTCTCGTTGGCGAAGCCGACAACGCACGGAGTTCTATAATGGCGCCTGTTGACCGTGTTGCCGTCCCCTCTGTCGATAGCCAGATCGTCCGAAGCTATCTGGAGAACTACAGCCCTGAGCTCCGAGAGGCCCTTCGCGTTCGTTACGAGAAATCTCCCCCGGCGAGCTGGGTCGGGTACGGGGATGGCACGAACAGCCTGGATCGTTGGTTTACTCAGGCCGCCGATGACCTGCGGAGAAACCCACCACCTCCCGGGGGTAGCGCCGCGGCCAAACCTTCGGCGCCTGGAACAGCCACGAGGAGCTTCTTTCCTCCCGAAGTCCAGAGCATAAGTGTCTCGAGGTCGGTTAATGCCGTGCAAGAGAGCGCGGGGTTTTCCGAGCTGGTGGAGCCGTACCAGGCTGTCGCCAAAGCTGAGCTCGAGCGTGTGCTTAAGCTGAATAAAGCTGGGCCAGAGTGGGCAAACAAAATGCGCGTGGCCTTGGTCCAGAAGCTTGAGAGTGAGCTTGCGCGCCACATCGCGAGCAGAGTCGCTCTTTTGGCCGATGACCCGCGCGCCAACGGGCCACTCTCGCCGGTTGAGCTCAAAGCGGTGCACGCCTCGGCCATGAAAAAAGTGCAGTCGATCTTGGGCGATCTGTTTGACCAGCACGGGTTTGTGCGCGACGAGAAATTTTTAAATCTTGCCGCCAAATCCCCCGAAGCGCTGGCACGAGAGCTACCGGCGAGCAAACCCGCTACTCCTCGAGCTTTTAACCCGCGCCAAGGAGCAAGTTCGCAGCCAAGCAGCGGCGCGGTCGCCGCGGGGCCGCGCCCCTCTGGCTCGGGTAGCTCCCAAGGATCGGGAGGCACGCCCACCAAGGCTTCTGCGTCTGGCGTCCGAACGGGCGATGTGGTGGCCTCGCGGTCTGCGCCAGCTTATGAAAGCGGCGCGGCGGCAGCAACCCAGCTCGACTACGCTCCTCCTGCCCACGAGATCGCCGAGCCTCCTCTTGGCCGTCCGGTGCCGGCAAACGACAACGCCATCCCAGTCTCTCAATCAGAAGGAGCGATCGCACGGCACGTGCGTGACGGTGCTTCACAGGTGGCCAACGATGTCACCGTCCAAGATGGCGTCTCGTCGCCCGGCGCAAGTCATCCCCCGTCCTCGGGTGCGCCAGCGTCTCGCGCTAGTGTTGTGGCGCAAGCCGCGAACGCCGTCGATGACGTGGTCGTACATTCGGCCGACGAGCTCATAGAGGCGCTCGCCAATGGACATGCGTTTTCGCGCAATACGCTGGCGCGGTTCTCGGTCGAGGTGGTCGAGGTGTCGAGCGGCGTATACGAATTTACGTCGGCTGGCCGTATGTTGCGACTGCGTGCCGTCGCCTGCGGGGCGGGGCGCTTGGCCGGGAAATTCATGGCATGGTCGGGCCCGGTGATGCTCGCCTATGACGCCTATCAGGGCTACCGTTTCATGGCCCCCGAGGCGGACCGCCTCGCCAAAGAGAAGCATGGCGGTAAAGGCTATATGGAAAGGGCGAAAGAACAAATCCCCGAGACAGTTAGGGTGGCGGCTCCGGTTGCGTCGACCGTGGCGGCCGGTGTGGTAGCCGCCGCAGGCGTGGCCTCAGATCTGCGTGACGATCTCAACACCGATCAGGCCAACCGCGAGCGCGTGTGGGCCACACAAGAAGACAAGCGTCTCGCGGCGGTGCAACAAGCGATTGGCTTCAACGATAAGGCCTTGGCGGCCTGCCACGTGGCGTCGAGCTTGGTCCAAGATACGCGAATGCACCACAAGAACCTCCCCGACAGTTGGGATGTCATGGAGGTGTTGGGTATCGTCGCCGCTCGTAAGCGCGCCATAGCCGAGGATGATCGCAAGCTGTCGGCGCAGATCGCGCGTGCCAAGGCGGCGCTGGCAGAGCTCGAACAAGCACATCGCCAATCACCACCCAAATCGGCCACAGAGCAACATGCTCGCGCTCAGGTGTACGAAGCGTTGACGAGCGCCATCGGCGTAGCAGAAGCTGCCTTGAGCGTCGGTGGCTCTTATGCCAGCGAGTGCGACGGGGCCGATGGTAAAATCAATCGTGCCCGTCGCCTCACGCAAGCGACGCGTACAAAGCTCGATCAACAAAGCAAACGAAGAGACCCCCCGCCGAGCGTATAAGAAGACTAAACCCGCTCTGGTCCGAGGCCCGCGAGCACATCGGCGAAGGTCGCGAGGATGGTCGAGAAGTCGCGACCTTCCGGGTCGGCGATGGCGCGACCGAGCGCGGGGAGGGTGCTCTCGGGGAGGCCGCGCCACAAGGGCTCGATGAGCCCGTCGCCGCCACGATCGACGATCTCCTTTATGAGCCTGAAGGCCGCGCGCGGATCGCGCAGGCGAACGAGGTTGGGTGGAGGGGTCTCGCCGGGGGCCGCGGCGGCGAGCGCCAAGGCGCGGGCCATCGATTGTACGCGCACGTTGCGCGCCGTGACGCTCGCGCCCTCGTGCAAGGTGCGATCGAAGAAGACCGTGTCGATGCTGCCGTCGAAGGTGAGGCCCCGCCGCGAGAACGAGGACGAGCCTACGAGCGCAAAGACGTCATCGATCACGGCCACCGTGCCGCGGAGCACCTCGGGCCGGCCAGGGAAACCAATCGGGTGATAGAAGACCACGCGGTCCTCGGCGGCGTCGTCGAGGGCATCTACGGCCTCGTTGCGCAGCGCGTAGAAGCGCTGCGCGAAAGACTCGTAGCCGGGGCCGAAGGGGACGCGCCGCGGCATGGCCACGATGAGTCGAAGGTCCCGCACCGCCGCGAGCCGCGCGAGGAGCAGATCTGTGAGGTCCACCTCGTGCGCGCCCGTGCCGTCGGCCGTGGCGCCGAAGAGCGGCGTCTCGAGGTAGATGAGCCGGCGAGCGTGGGTGATGGCGTGACGGAGGCTCCACAGGCTGTCGCGCCGGCCGAACTTGGCGGCGTGGGCCTCGCGTAAGACCTCGTCGACCACGCGCTCGACGACGCCCGGCAGCGGCAAGGAAGCGAGGCCCGACAGCGTCGAGCCGAGCGCGCTAACGAGCCCGTCCCAGTCGCGCGGCAAGGAGGCGAGCGTGGACTCGGAGAGCAAGGAGAGCTCGGGGTCCTCGACGACCGCGGCCACGTTTTGCAAGACCGCTCCGGCGATGGTGCCGGTGCCCGCCTCGGGCTCGTCCCAGCGCCCGGCGTTGAGCTCGGGGATGCGGCGCAGCAGGTGATGCGTGCGGCGGAGCGCCGCGCGCGCGAGGTCTTGAGCGAGGCGGCCCGTCGCGCGCACGCCGGGCGCGTGATCCTCGGGGCCGGCGGGGTTGCCGGGGTTACCGAAGCGAGCCTCGGCGCGCACCGAGCGGCCGGTGAGGAACCCGGGCGTCAAGACCGAGGTGAAGGTCCCGGGCGCGCCGCCGTCGTGCGCTGCCACGATGGATTCGGTGCGGGCCATGGTGCGAAAGCGCGGCGCCTCGCGCGGCTCGGCCTCGCCGAAGGCGGCGAGGACAGGGGAGCTGCCCGCGGCGGGCGCGGTGGGGGTAAGGCCGAGTATAGGCGCGGGCGAGATGCCACGTTGGTTGTCGGGGACATCGTCGAGGCGATTGGTTGTGGCCGTGGTTGTGGGAGCCGTACCGCCCGTAGCGACCTCGGCGTCGAGGCCGCCTAAAAGCCGCGCTCGCGCCCCTGCCGGGCCGCGGGTCGCGATCACGAGGTCGAAGCGCAGACGTGGCGTGGTCGGCCGCGGGTCGCCGCGCGTGCGGAAGGGATCCGCCATCCGGATCGTCGTCTCGCCCGCCCCCACCATGGCAGCGCCGCCGTCGCCGCGCCGCGAAAAATCGAGCTCTGCGAGCGGCACGATGGCTGGACCCGGATCGACGCGCGGAAAAGCACGGACGTGGGCCTCCGCGGGCAGCGCGCCCGCGGGCCAGGTGAGCAGGACGTCGGCGGTGTCGCCGATGTAGCTCGCGCTGACCTCGGCGCGCGCCCGGGTCGCGTGGTCGGCCGAAAGGTCCTCGGCGATGCCTGTCGTCGCGGGGACGGCGGGCCAGCGCCCGGCTCTCGTCGCGGGAAAAGAGACGTCGGTGGCGATCGTGGGGCTTGTGGCGAGCACGAGCCCGGCCGCAGCGCCGAGCTCTTCGATGGCGCCGGTGGTCATCTGGCCGTCGGTGAGGAGCTCGAGGGTAGCGTCGTCGCGCCAAGTGGGCGAAGGCTCGCGACGCGTGGCCTCGTCGGGCGCGGGCACGCCGCCGAGCTCGCTGTCGGTTCGGTTGCCGAGGAGGTGGAGCTCGAGGTCTACCACCATGACGCGCCAGAACTGACGCTCGAGCACGGGGGCGCTCGCGCCCTCGGGGAAGGTGGTGGCAGGGAAGGTCGGCAGCGACAACGCGGCGTCTCCCAAGGTGCCCTCGGGGTAAAATCCGAAGCGCAAGGGGTGGGCTTCGGTGCTGGTGGCCGCGAGCTCTCCCGCCGCCCAGTCGAAGGGCCCCGCGCCGCCGAGGCGCGAGCCCGAGCCGAGGATGAGGCCGGTGCGGCTCGCGTGATCGACATACGGGCCGCCGAAGGGGTCTGTGAGGTGCAGGCGCGTGCCGGTCGCGAGAGTGCACATGGCGCCGAGGCTGCCGCCGCTCGTGCTCGTCAGATCGCTCGTGCTCCCCGCCTCGCGCGCGAGGAGCGCGGGGAAGGTGCGCAGAAGGTCGCGGTAGAGGCAGGCGACCGCCACGGGATCGATGATGAGCCCTTGCTCGTCGTGGAAGCTGAGCGTGCCGCTCGTCACCACCTCGC
>CAYXQW010000008.1:2531-10803 GCA_964466695.1 uncultured Bdellovibrionales bacterium | reverse complement strand
ATCCCCGAGCGAGCTCGGCTTTTCGCCGCCGCGGATGGCGGCGAAGAAGGGCACGGGACGTGAGGCGAAGCCGTCGGTGCGGCCATCGTAGCGTTGACCAACGAGGCGCCTTAAACGCAGCGCTCCTTGCGGATGAAAGCGTAAAAAAGCTACCGCGCCGGTGAGCGCTTGCCCGCCAGCGTCCAAAAGCTCTGGTGCGCCCTCGGTACGCCACTCGAGCACCGAGCCTAAGGGCGCGCGAAAGCTCGAAGTTGCGGTGAGGGTCATCGCGTTCGCGTCGTAGCTCGCGGCGCCTTCGGCCAAGAGCGCCGAGAGCTGGCCTCCTGCCTGACCCATGGCGGCGAGGCCGGCTTGATTGAAGGCGAGGCTCGCGAGGGTGGGATTGATCATGACGCGCTCCAGGTCTGGCGGGCAGCGCGGCCGAGCGGGTCTTTGATCTCGACCGTGACCGCGCGGGTGGTGTGTGGCACCCAGGCGTAGGTGCGGCCTGTGCGCGGGTCGGTCGCATGGTAACGAAAAATATTACCAGATTGCGTCGCGGGCGCGGGCAAAGAGGAAGAACGCACGAGCGGCAGCACGCTCGCGGCGACGCGCCTTGTGGCGATGTCGGCGTCTGGTCCGGCCGTGATCACCGTAAAGACGTGGACGCCGCGCGCGGTCTCGGCGAGGGTCGCGTCGGAGAGGAAGCTCACCAGGAGGTGCTCTGGGGCGCCCGCGCGCGACTCCACGCGGAGATCGGTGAGCGTGGGCGGCGAGGGGCTCGTGGGGACGAGCTCCGTGGCGCGGCTCGGCGCGGACGCTCCACCAAAGATGCCACGCTCGAGTGAGGTCTGAGCGTGAGCTACGGCCCGATAAAACACGGGCTCGAACGGGCGACCGGGGGTCGGGTCCTCGAAGCTCACTCGCAAGAGCTCGCCCGCGCGCGTCCCGAGCGCGGCGTCGAGCACCGCGATGGGTGGCCCTATGTGCTCGACCGTGGTCGCGCGCGCGCGGCTCGGCGCGCGGTGGATGGCGACGCGCGCGACCGGCACGCGCGTCTCTGGGACCTCGATCGTGAGGCTCGCCGCGCCAGCATGATCTCGCGCGAGGAGCCGCGGCGATTCGGGCTTCTGCATGACGGGCGCGGCCACCGCGATGTACGAGTTGGCCGCGGCAGGCAGCGTGCTCTCGACCCCGGTGGCGCTTATGCCCGTTATGGCGAAGAAGTGGATGAGGCGCGAGCCGCGCGGCAGCTCGATCTGATGCTCGGTCTTTGTCAGGGGGCCGGCGATGCGCTTGAAGGCGCGGCGCGCGCTGGCGAAGTCGAGGGTGCGTAGCACGGCGAGGCGGTCGGCCGCCGAGATCTCGAGATCGGCCGAGGGGACGCCGAGCTCGCGCCTTATGGCTGTCTCGTCGGCCTCATAGACGATGTACGACGGCGCGCTCGGATCCCAGCTCAAAGTCCGGCGCGCCACGCCGCGCGGGTCGGGCAAGGAGGCCCAGCACATCGCCTCCGGCACGAAGGGCGAAGGCGGCGCGATCGGGCTCGGCAGGCGCGCCACCTTGTCTTGTGACCAAGCGCTCGCGAGGCGAAAGCCTACGCGCTCCTTCGCCGATGCGCGGGCGGTGACGAGGATCTCGTCGTTGGCACCGAAGTCGAGGCGGAGGCCGGGGATCGACACGCGGTAGGTCCGGAGGTTTCCCAAGGACTCGCTCGCGATGAGCGAGACCCCGGCGGGCGGCGCGTCGATGGTGGCGCTCGAAAAATCGAGGATGAGATCGGGACGAGTCGGACCGCCGACGCTGAGCACCGAGCCGCTTGCCGCCGGCGGCGGCGTGCCCGCGCGGTGCGTGAGCACCCTCACCGTGATCTCGTCCGGGCTGCGGTGCGACCAATCCCAGGTGAGCTCTGCGTGCGCGACCGCGTCGCGCGTCGTGCCCGCGCCGCTCATCGTCACCTCGACGTTCTTTAGCGCGGGCACCGTGGGCGCTACCTGTACGCGCGGATGATCGGCCGAGACGAAGCCGCTGAAGCGACCGAACCAGTCGGTGGCGGCGACGGCGTAGACCGCGCTCGCGGGCTCGGAGGGGAAGCGCTCGGGGAGCCCGGCCTCGGTGTATGGCACCGTGACCGGCGCCTCCTCGCGCGGATTTTGCGCCGGCACATGCGGGATATAGCCGCCGCTCTGGCGCCGCTCGAGTCTGACAGAGAGCGGCGCCGTGCCGAGGCCGCGCGCCACGATGTAGCCCGTGGGCCTCGCCTTCGAGGCGACGAGGTTCTCCGGGGCCGCCCACTTGAGGCGCACCACCTCGAGCCAGCGGTCGTCGCGCCTCGCCGGCGGATCCATGCGCACGGCGTCGGCGGGGGTTAGCGCCGTAAGCGCGGTCGGCGCCGCCGGGACCTCGCGCTGGGCCTCGACGAACAGCGCCGCGAGCTCGCCCCGAAGCGGCACGGTGATGTCAGGCAAGGGCGGCGGCAGCTTGAGGTCGACGTCGTGCTTGACCGTAACCATGAAGAAGGCGAGCTTCGGGTTTGCCGCCGCCACGTGGGTCGTGGGCAGGTCGGGCAGGTACTGCGTGCCGATATCGAGCGTGGTGCCGAAGCCGAGCGCGAGCGCCGAGACGGAGTCGGTCGCGGCGGGCATGAGCAGGCTCGTAAGCGGGCTAACGTCGGCGTCCTCGGCCGCGTCTTGCCAGCGTTCTGAGGCGTCGACGCCGTGCACCGAGCGCGGCGCGTTTGTTTTCACCGTGAGGCGGTACGCGGCGTGCTCCGTGGGATCCGGGACCCTCGTGAGCATCTTGCTCACGATCGCGCGGATGGGATCTATCTCTTTCTCCACGAACAGCGCGGGATCCGGCGGCGCGTAAGGCTCGACGGGGGTGCCGCGGTCGGTCGTCGCGGGCCAGCCAGCGTCGGGCGTGCCCTCCTTGATCCTCCGGATCGCGGCATCGAAGGGCGGAAGCTCGGCCCCGGGCGGGCCCTGTCGGTCGAGCGGATAGCCACCCGCGACGAACGAGCGGTCCGCGGGGAGCCCCACGGTCTCTACGAGCTTCCAGGCGCCGTGATTTATGAGCTCGCCGAGAGGCACGATGGTCGCGCTCGAATCGATGGTGCCGCCACCTTGCACCGTGACCGAGGCGATCGAGCTCCCGAGCAGAATGACCGCCGCGTTCGTGACCGGGCCCGTGATCACCTCCTCGTCCACGACAGCGCCGGTGCCGAGAGGACCGCTCCGCGCGCGCAGCACCATGCGCCCCCCCGCGGGCACCGTGATCCTCAACGCCACCGCCGCCGCCTGACCTTCGGTCCAGGCGATGAGCCTCGCGCCCGTATCGAGGTGGCGCTGCTCGAGCTTGATGCTCTTGGTGGGCGGCGACTTCTCGAGCGCCCATACATGAAACAAGGCCCGCGGTAAGCCGAGCGAAGGGTGGATCATGAAGCGCAAGGCGAGGCGCTCGCGGCCCTCGCGGATGATGGGGGCGCCTACCGCATGAAACAAGTCGGGAAGAACGTAGCGGGTCATCTCTCCTCCCACGCCGGAGCGGTGAGCTCGAGATCGAGCAGGACTTCGGGCGTGTCGCTCGTGTCGGCGTCGAGCAACGGGTGTAACAGGCGCACGAGACCGAGCGCGAGCCGCGTATTGCGCGCCGCGCCGCGGAGCACGACGAGGGTGCGGGTGCCGCTCTCGTCATGGATTAGTTTCTCCACCCGCGCGTTCGGCAGCACGGGCGGCGTGCTCGGCGCGGGGCTGAGCAGGCCGAGGTTATAGTCGCGCAGCTCGGCGATGCTCATAACCACGGTGTCGCAAACCCCCGTGCCGCCGCAGACGAAGCCGCCGCCGTCGCCGATGGGCGTCTCGCTCTCGGGCACGAGCTCGTCGACGAGGAGCCAGGGCTTCTTTTCGAGGACCCAGCGCTCGATGTGCTCGCCCGAATCGTCGTGCTCGGCCGTGGGCTCGAGGCGGCTTCGCCATAGTGGCTCTGGGGTCTCGATCAACACCGCCAAGGGCGAGGCCGGGGTGCCGTTGTCAAAGAGCACGCTCACGCGGGGATCCTCGGGCCTTGGCGCGACCTCGAGCCCGGCCGCGTGCAAGGCGAGGTCGAAGGCTTCATCGCTGAGCTTCTCCGCGAGGCCGTCAATGGCCACAGGGTTTGTGAGGAGCTGTGCGCTCGGCAGGGCGAGGCGCACGGCCGCGGCCATCTCCGCGCGGCTGCGATAGCGCGAGGTGGTGAAGCTGTGCCGGTAGAGCGGCCGCTCGCCCACGTCTTGCGGACGCGGCGAGGGTTTGACCACCGCCCCCGCAGCGTCGAGCGCCTCGAGATCGACCACGTAGTCGGTGAGCGGGTCGAGCATGAAGGGCAAGCTCACGCGGCCGTGGCGCGCCGCGTCGGGGTTGAAGTCGCCGCACGGGCGGCCGCCGAGCAGCCGCCGCACCGTGGCCTCCCACGGCGAGAGCACCACGCCGCCGAGGCGCTCGAAGAGCTCGCGCAGCATTATATGAGTTCGCTCGGCGTCGGGGGTGCCGGCCGAGCCGCGGAACGAGGCGGCGCGCGCCACCGCGCGGAGCTCGCGGTCGTAGGCGCCGAAGAGCTCGAGGACGTCGTCGGTGCCGAAGACGATGACCACGGGGTCGTCGGTGAAGTGATAGCCCTCGGCCGGCGAGGGGAACTGCGCGAGCATCCAGGGCTCGAGGCTTCGCGGCGGCTCGGCGTCGGTGAAGAAGGTGCGGGACGCGACCGTGCTCGCTTCGGTGCGAATGATCTCGATCTCGTCGGGATCCGCTGAGTCCAAGGGTTTACGCCCGACCTCGGCGCTGTACTCGACGCTGACGCGATACTCGGCGTTCGGGTGCAAGAGGGCGTGTCTGGCATCACCTAGCGCGTCCTCGATGCCGCGCGCATCATCCTCGGCCTCGCGCGCATCGTCGGTGGCGCGCATGACCTCGTGCAAGGACAGGCCCTCGATCGAGGCGAGCAGCCACGAGGGGGGGGCCATGCCCTGCTCGAGCAAGGAAGCGTCGAGCGGCGAGATGCCGACGTCTACCGTGAGCGCGGGCGCCTCGAGCTTTATGCGCACGAGGTATTCGCCGAAGCTGTTTTTGTCGATCCCCTCGCCGAGGTAGGAGCGCGCGAGCGCGACGTCGTCCCACCAGGGGCCGGTGCTCTGGCGCCATGAGGCGGGCAGGTCGGAGAGGGTGGAGATCCGCTTAAAGCTTGTTGAGACGCCGACCGCCGCGCCGTCCGCGGCTAAGGCGCGCACCTTGAGGAAGCCCGCGTCGACCATCTTGATGCGCGCGAAGACGAGCAAGGTGAGCTCTACGAACGGGCCGCCCGAAAGGCGCACGACGTTTCGCAGGTCGTCGCCGCGTCGCCTGTCGAGCTCGATCAAGATCTTGCGCAGCGCATCATCCATGCCCCTCGGGAAGAGCTCCCCAGGAAGCTCGAAGGGGGCGGCGAGCACCTTGGCCACGCACTTCGGCGTGATCGGGGTTATGGTGCGCGTGGAAGCTCGCGTGAGCGCTCGCGCATCGACGCCGAGCGCGGTGGCGAGCGCCGCGTGATCGCGCAAAGATGGCGATGACGCCGCAAGGCGCAGCCGATCGGCGAGCACGAGCGACGGCGACAAGGCGCGTTCGGGTTTGACGATCTTGGGGCACGCGACTTGCGCACCCACGACCTCGGCCGGGAGCGTCGGGCAGAGGCCATCGAGGAACGTGCCTGTGCGCCAGAGCTCCTCGACGTGCAAGCTCGTGGGTACGGGCTGTGAGCGGCGCGCGTCCTCGGCGTCGGGCCAGGGATCGCCCGTGAGCTTAAAGCCGGCCGAGGACGGCCCGAGCCGCGATTTGCGGAAGGTCCAGAGCACACGCGCGGGTTCGGCGATGGGCTCGCACACCTCACCGAAGCGGTCGTCGACCGTACCGTCGAGGGCGGGCCCCTCGACCATGACCTTGTCGACGTTGGTGGGCTTCCAGTCGAGCAGGGCGAGCTCCACCGGGAGCCCGTCGCTGCTGGCCTGCTGCGCCGGGTGGCGCCAGGTGTACGGGCGTGGGCCCTCGGTCGTCGCCGTCATCCCGGAGGGCACCGCCCCGCCGTTGACGGCGACGAGCTCGAGCGAGATGGAGCTTATGTGGTAACGCAAGAAGCTCGGTCCGCGCTTTTGCCAGCCGCTGCCGAAGCCCGGGGGGAGGCCGGAGGAGAGCTGCCCGTCGATGGTGGCGCTGGCTGCAAGCTCGGGGGCGACCTCGAACTGGATGAGCGGGATCGAGTCGATGGGGACGAACACCTCCTCGAGCGTAACATTGTCGCCGTCGCGCACCTCGATTTGGGGGACCGAGCCGTCGGCGGTGCCGCTGCAGAGCACGGTGTCGATGCCGCGATCGACGCCGGTGCCGAGCACGAGCGCCGGCGAGCGGCTCTGGAGCTTGAGGTCGCGGATGGCCGGCGGCGCGTAGGGGGCCCCGGGGAGGTCGCCGATGGCGAAGCCCACGCAGCCTTCGATGGAGAAGAAGAAGAGATCGATCTTGCCGCAGATCCTGCCTTCGAGCCGCGTGTCCTTGCCGTCGGACAGGAACGTGAGCTCGCCGCGTACGGAGAGGCCGATGATGAAGAGCCTAAGCTCACCCTCGAGGTAGACCCGCCCGGCGAAGAACAGGGGCGCAAAGCCGATGCCCGCGTCGAACCCCGCGGCCACGCGTAGATAAAGGCCGATGCGGGTGTTGCCCCAGGTGAACGAGACGTGGAAGCCCATGGCGAGCGAGAAGCCCCCGAGCGGCCCGAGCGGGAAGTCGGGGATGCCGTCGCCGTGCACCATGAGGTAGGCGGTGGCCTCGAAGAGCTCCAAGATCTTGGCGGTGACCGGGCGCGCGATGGTGCCGACATCTATATAGAAGTGCTCGGGCGGGAATTCAGGCGGGTCGTAGAAGAAGCCCGCCTCGATGGGGATCATGAGATCGAGCACCGATTCGATGTGGTACTCGAACTGCAACCCGATGAGGACGCGCTGCGGGCTTACATCTACCACCGCGAACAAGGTGCCGGTGGCGGTGCCCTTGGTCTCGGGCTTGGGCGAGAGCACGTTGGCCTTCACGAGCAAGAGCACACGCGGGCCGGGCAGCTCGAGGACGAGCATGCCCTTCAAGTTGAGCACCGTGCCGCCCTCGATGGTGCCGGCGACGAGCCCCACGCCGAAGGCCCATTGATCGAGGGCCGGGCCCCAGGCTCTGATGTCCGTCGGGTCGCCGCGGGCTACATTAGCGAGCCACGCGAGCGCGGGGTTGCGCTCGCCCGCGTCCTCGAGCCTCTTGTGGTGCATGGCGAAGATGCCGAGGAAGCCGAAGATGGCGAGGCCCGTGCCGCCGAGCGGGATGCCCGTGGGCAGCTCGAGCGCGAGCGTCACGAGGACACCCGTGGCCGAGCGCGCGCCCTCGCTCACCGTGCGCACCGCGAGCCCGCCGGCGATGCGCATGCCGACGCTCGGCAAGGTGAGGTCGAGCTGTCCTGCGAAACCGTCGGACTTGATCTCGAGATACCCGGAGCCTTTGAGGACGTTCGGGATATTGACGCCCACGCCGATGGAGGTGATCGAGGGCGTGCCCAAGGGGTCTACGGGCAGGCGGAAGCCGAAGCGATCCACCGAGAAGACGCCGAGGTCTACGCCGAGGCCGAGCTCGACCTCGATGTTGAGTGGGTTGGTGCGCGCGATGCGGGCGCCGAGCACCTGGATGATGTCCCCGATGGCGTCGCCGAGCGCGGGCAAGACCCGCAGCGAGCCTGAGTCGGCGAGGTCGATCGTATAGCCGCGCGAGGAGTCGAAGACGGGCAAGAAGCGCGTGGAGCCGGTCGGGGGTACGTCGAGAGCGAAGCCGATGGCCTTGTAGCGCACCTTGATGGGTTTATCGGGGAGGCTCGTTACGATCTCGAAGTCGCCGATTTTTAGATTGAGCCAGAGCGCGCTCTCGACGTCGAACATGAGCGAGGCGGAGAACTCGTCCTCGTCATGGCGGGTCAAAAGCTCGACGCCATAGTGGGTGAAGCGCAAGACATGCGCGACGCCGAGCGCCGTGATGGCGATGGGGGCCGCAAGACCGATGACGAGCGGCACCACCTCACCGCCGTCCGCCGCTTCGCGCGCGGCCGAGCCGAGCAGCGGCGCGAGCGTGAAGTAGAGGCCGAGCACGTCACGCCAGCCGTTCGACTCGGGCTCGCCCGCGGCGTCGGCCGCGGGGATCTCGCCCCAGCTCCAGAGCCCGTCACGGTCGGTGTCGGCCGCGCGGGCGACGAGCGCCTCGGTGAA
>CAYXQW010000008.1:0-2521 GCA_964466695.1 uncultured Bdellovibrionales bacterium | reverse complement strand
CGTCGCGGGGTCGTAGGTGATGGCCAGGCGAAACTCCACCACGCCATCGTCGGGGTTGGGCTCGCCTTGCGGCAGCCGCGCCTGCTCGTCCGGCCGCTCCATGCTCGGGCCGACCACGCTCAGGTCCTCGCGAAACTCCTGCAGGGCGTTCTCGTGCGCCGTCTGAAAGTCGACGGTGAGCCGAAGCTCGCCCGCGATCGGGATGGCGTCGCGCTCGAAGCGCACGGTGCCGCCGATGTGCCGGAGCCACGAGGGTTGTTGGCCTTGCGGCGCCGCGATCTCTGTATCACCGCGGTCGGGGGGACGCTCCTCGAGCGGCGGCCGCGCGAGCGTCCCCTCGTAGCGGTCGGTGCTCGCGGTCGGGCGCAGCAGGCTCGCGACCGCGACGCGGAAGTTCTCGGGGATATAGTTCGGGTTGTTGCCGCCGTCGTGCTCGGCTTCGGCCGAGTGATCATTTGGCACCTGGCCCTCGAGCAAGGGGCTGCCCGTGCCCGGGTGGCGGTTGTTGCCCCAGCCGCCGATCTGGATGACGTCGCGATCGATGCCCGCGGCCACGAGGGCGTCGGCGAGGTGATTGGCGCGGTTCCTCGAGAGCTCCAGGTTGTGCTCGGTGTAGGCGCCGCCGGGCTCGCGGCTCGCGTAGCCGTCGACGCGCACGATGCGGCCGCTCGCCGGCAGATCGTTATAAGCGGCGACGAACGCGGAGAGGTCGCCCACCGTCTCTGTCGCACCCGTATCTCCGCCCCACGGCCTGTCGTATTCGAAGCGCGTGGTCACGCGATTGAGCTCTTCTTCGCCGGCGAGGTTAAAGGTGGCGACCACCTCGTGCTCGCTGTCCGCGGCGACGCGCACGCGGGCGGTGCCGTGGCTCGTCGCCACCGGGGCGCCGTCTACGCGCAGCTCGCCGCTCGCGGGCGAGAGCGAGAGCGTCACCTCCTCGGAGGCCGCGTGGCCGAGCCTGACCGAGCTTACGCTTCCTGGCACGCGCGTCGTCAGGGTAGCCTCGGGGAGCGCGGGCGGCGGCTCTGTGGTGGAGTCGCGGGTTTGCAGGTCGGGGTAGACGTCGAGCACGATCACGCGCCGCTGGCGCGGGTTGCGGCTCGTTATGCGGATGGCGACGCGCTGGTCGTGCGAGAAGAGCCGCGTGCGCTGCAAGGCCGAGATGTCCGCAGGGGAGTTCGCAGAGCTCTCGAAGAAGGCGTCGTTCGGGACGGTGGTGAGGTCGGCCGGGTGCTCTTGGCCGCCCACGAAGGTGATGACGAACGGCGCGGCGCCGCTGTTGATGTCCACGAACAGGACGTAGTTCTCGGTCTCGGGGCCGGCCGAGGAGGGCACGGTGACGCGGTAGCGATCGCTGCTTTGCGCCTCGTCCGAGGCGATAAGCTCGATGTCCTCCACGCGCGCCCCGCTCGGGGAGTAGAGCCTAAGCCCCACGGCGAGCCGGTCGCCGAGCAGGTCGACGTCGAAGTTGAAGTCGCCCCAGATGCCGCCCGTGGGCGCAAAGCCGATGAGCATCTCCTTGGCGCCCACGTTGAAGGCGACGCCGGCCGCGCGCTGGGTCGAGGCGAAGAAGCGCGCTTCGGGGACGTAGAGGCCCTTCCAGTCTTCGCCGACGCCGAAGCGATCGAGGATGTCGGGCGGGGTGCGCTCGGCCGAGAGGTCGAGCACGACCTTTTGCAGGCCGAAGCCGAACTGCTCTCCTTGGAACAAGGCGTAGGGTGGCTTCATCGCGATGAGGCTCGCGATGGCGGGATCGGCGTCATCCATGCTCTCGGCGCCGAAGCTGCCGAGGTCGAGGTCGAGGTCGGTGGTGGAGGCCGAGTCTTGCGTGAGGATCAAGAGCACGCGCGGCAGCGTGAGCTTGACGCGCCGGTTGTCGGGATCGGGGACGAGCGTGTAGCCCTCGAGCTTGGCGCCGATGAGGTCTCCGAGCGGGATGTCCACGAGCTCGAACATGAGCTCGAGCCGAAACTGCGTGTTCGGGTAGTCGGAGGCGGCGGTCCCGGTGGCTGCCCCGAGCCCATCGAGCACCGCGCCGACTTCGGTGTCGGTCACCTGCGGGCGCTCGAGCGCGGCGGCCGGGAGGCGCGCGCTCGTCAAGCGAAACCGCACGGCGAGATCGTGCCACTCGATGCCGTTGTCTTCGTCGCCTGTGCCGCCGCCGGCTTGCAGCGAGAAGACGGGCGAGGTGGAGTCGGTCGAGTCGATGCGCGCGACGCCGATTACCGAGACGCCGCTATCGTCCCAGGTGGTCTCGTACTCGTCGACGTGGAGGGCGCCGAGGATCTCTCCTACGCGGTCGCCGAGATCCATCCCCAAGAACAAGTGTGGTCGCAGTACATCGACGAGCGAAAGTCTGGCCATGCTTCACCAACCGTGGACTATGGTGAAAACTACTCTAGATACCGCCCGAAAATTCTTAGCTTACCATGAGGCGCTAAAGACGAGCTTCGCGCATATGCAGAGGCTCGCTTCGAGTCGAGGGAGAATGCGCAGGCTCTCTCCTTGTGTCAATTGCCGA
>CAYXQW010000007.1:10522-18054 GCA_964466695.1 uncultured Bdellovibrionales bacterium | reverse complement strand
CTGCAAGATCTCGGCGGCCTTGCCCACCGCCGCGACGATCTCGGCCTTCGGCCGGCGCGCGAGCTTGAGCGCGAAGCCCATGTTCTCGTAGACGGTCATGTGCGGATAGAGCGCGTAACTCTGAAACACCATCGCCACGCCGCGGTCCGCGGGCGGGATGTCGTTGGCGAGCACGCCGTTGATGTAGAGCTCGCCGCCGGTGATGTCCTCGAGACCGGCGATCATCCGCAAGATCGTGGACTTGCCGCAGCCCGAGGGGCCGACGAGGACCAAGAACTCGCCGCTCTCCACATCGAGGTCGACGCCCTTGATGATCTTGGGGCCAGTATCGTAGCGCTTCTCGAGCTTACGAAGCTGCACAGTTGACATTGATCTATCTCCTCAAAAAAATCCTGCGCGCATCAACCCTTGATCGCGCCTTGCGTCAACCCCTCGATCAACCGCCGCGAGGCTATAATGAACAACACGAGCAGCGGCAGCACCGCCACCGCCGAACCCGCAGAGATGGCCCCCCATGGCACCTGCCCCGTACCTTGCAACGCGCGCAGAGCGAGCGGCACCGTGAACATCTTCATGTCGCGCATGATGACCAGCGGGCTCATGAAGTTGTTCCAGGCGCCGATGAAGGTGATGAGCCCGAGCGTGCCGAAGGCCGGTGTGATGAGTGGCCGCACCACGCGCAAATAGATGCCGAACTCGCTGCAGCCATCCATACGCGCCGCCTCCACGAGCTCTCCAGGCACCGCCGAGGTGACAAACTGGCGCATCATGAACACCCCGAGCGCGCCGCAGGCCCCGGGGATGATTAGCGCCTTCGCCTCGTTTAGCCACCCGAGCCAGCTCATGACCAGCGTGGTGGGGATCATGCCGAGGAAAGGCGGCATCATGAGGGTGCCGAGCGTGAAGGCGAACAGCACCTCTTTGTATCTAAAGCGGTAGAGCGCGAACGCGTACCCCGCGAGCGAGCAGAAGAAGAGGTTGAGCAACGTGATCGAGACCGACACGTAGAAGCTCAACCACAGGTTGTGCCAGAAATACGGCAGCTTGGAGAGCAAGATCCGCATGTTCGCCAAGAACGCCGTCCCGAACCAGACAGGCGGCGGCACCGACAAGATCTCGCCGTTGGTGTGGGTGGCGAAGACGAACATAAAATAGAACGGCCCCAGCATGATGAGAGTGCCGCCCAGCACTATGGCATAAGCTATGAGCTGCTGTGTGCTGAGCCTCTTACCGCGACGTTTCATGTTGCTATCCCGAGCTTGATCATTGGTTCTTGCGGCCGAGGATCTTCGCGTTAGCGTAAGTCAGGCTCGCGATGAGGATGAAGAGGAGCCACGCCACCGCCGAGGCCGTACCGAAGTCGCTCTCGACGAACGCCACCATGTACATGTGCATAGCGGCCGTCTTGCCCGCCTGATCCAGCCCACCGTTGCCCCCGGTCAAGATGAACGGCTCTTCGAAGAGCTGGAGGTTGCCGATGATGGTGAGTGTCACCGCGAAGAACATCATCGGGCGCAGCATGGGGATGGTGACGAAACGAAACTGCTGCTTCTTCGTCGCGCCGTCCATGGTCGCAGCCTCGAAGAGATCCTTTGGGATGGTTTGCAGCGCCGCGAGGTAGAGCACGGTGTTCCAGCCGACATAACGCCACCAGACCACGAAGGCGATCTGCCACTTGACGTACTGCGGCTGCCCCCAATCCACCCTCTCGGTCGGGAACAACCAGCCGAGCGGCTGGATGCCGCCGATGCTGAAGTCGCCGATGCTCGTCAGCACCAGGTTGACGACACCGTAGTCTCGCGAGAAGAGCGAGGTGAAGACGAGCGAGATAGCGACCGTGGAGGTGATGAACGGCAGAAAATAGAGCGCCGTGACCCCGTTGCGCCACCTACGAAAGCTCGTGTGGATGAAATAGGCGAGAGGGATAGCGACCACGTGCTGCGGCACACCCGAGACGATCGCCAGCCAGAACGTGTTGAAGAGCGAGCGATGAAACCAATCATCCTGCAAGGTGTAGGTGTAGTTCTCGAGCCCTACCCAACGCATCCCCGCGAAGCCGAGCGACGGATCCCAGCGCTGAAAAGACAGGTAGATCGAAAAGAGCAGCGGGAACAGGCTGAAGATGAAAAAGATGATGAAAAACGGGCTGATAAAGAAGTAGGGCGCCACTTTCCACGGCTTGATCTTCAAGCGACGCGGAGCCCGTTTGGGCACACTGGTAACGCTGTCGGATGGCGCTGGCATCGAAATGCTCCAAACGGAAGAAACGAAAAAATCGACCGGGGGGCAGCAAGAACTGCCGCCGCCCCCCGGCCTTTAGCTATCTGCTACAAGAGACTTTAGCGACGAACGCGGCGCTTGATCTGCGCCTTCGCGTCGGCCAACGCCTTCTTGATGTCCTTGTTCTTCTCGAGGACCTGCTCGAGCTCGCCGTTGATGATCTCGTCGGCGATCGGGTCATACTTGTCGACCGTCACCGCAGGGATCTTCTCCGCCGCGACCTTCCACAGCTCGCGCGCCTTCTGGCCACCCAAGAAAGGCATCGGCTGGCTGATGAACGGATCGCTATGAGCCTCGATCAACGCCGGGAACGCGTCGAGCTTACGCAAGGCCTCGATCTGCACTTCCTTGTTGAGCGCCATGAACTTGATGAAGTCCCAGGCCGCGGCCTTGTTCTTGGCCTTCTTCGGGATGGCGTAGTACGAGCCGCCCCAGAACGCGAACGCGCCATTGGGGAGCTGCGCCGAGCGCCAGAGGCCCTTGGTGTCGGGGGCGAGCCAATCCGCGAAGTGACCGGCGAGCCAGGCGCCGCTCATCTGCGTGGCGAGCTGGCCACGACGGAAGCCCTCGGACCACTCGTTGGACCAGGCACCGATCTTGCCATCGAGGCCGGCGTCACGCGCCTGCTTGGCGAGCTGGAAAGCCTTCACGAAGCGGGGGCTCTCGACCAGGATGTTCTTCTTGCCGTCGAAGTAGATGCCCTCGCCGTCCTTGAGGTCGGCGCGGATCAAGATGTTCTTGAGCTCGGTGGCGTGGTTGATGAGATAAGCGCCGGTCTTGGCCTTGATCGCCTTGCCCGCCTCTACGTACGACTCCCACGACTTGGTGAGGTCGGCCTCGGTGAGGCCGGCCTTCTCGATGATATCCTTGCGGTAGAACAAGGTGCCCGGACCGATGTCGGCCGGCATGGCCGCCATGTTGCCGCCACCGCCCAAGGTCTGGGGCACGGTGAACTTGACGAGCTTGTCCTTGTACTGCATGCCCTTGTAAGGAGCCTTGCTGAGATCCTCAAGGCCGCCGGAGTCGACGAACTTGCCGATGAAGCTGACCTCGACCGCCATGACGTCGGGGAGGTTGGCGCCAGTGGCGAGCGCGGTGGTCATGGCGTTGTGATGATCGCCGAAGGCCAGGCTCACGACCTTGATCGAGACGTCAGGCTTTACCTTCTTGTAGAGCGGAATACCCGCTTCATTCACCGAGCGGTCGAAGCTCGGAAACGTAGCGACGGTAATCTCGGTCGCGGCTTGCGCGGCCCCGATCACGGAAAAAGCGAGGGCGAAAGCCCCCAAACGAAACAGCACTCTCATCTGTCTTCTCCTTTTGCTGTGCCAAAGCACAGACACCTTAGAGCACAAGCGAGACAACGGCTCCCGATGGGTCGGCATACCATCGCGTACACGAAAGCTTGTCAATAGAAAACCACCACGCGCTTCAGCAAATACGCACCACGACACGCACTTGCTCGACCCCGGGAGCCGGAAATTCGACGACGTCTCCCGCCACGGCCCGTCCGTCTACCTCCATACCAGCCGCCGCAGGATCATTCACGCGCAGGACCTCGATGTTATAAGTAACGCCGCGCAACACCCGCGTGGCCTTGTAACCAGGCCACGACGAAGGGATCGCCGGAGAGATCTGTAATCCTCTATAGGTCGGTCGAATACCCAGGATATATTGCGTGGCCGCGACGTACGTCCACGAGGCCGTGCCGGTGAGCCAAGCGTTGCGGCCGCGACCGAACTGCGGGTGCGTCGGGCCACAGATATTCTGGCAATAGACATAGGGCTCGACCTGGAAGTGATCGGCGTCGGTGCGACGGAGCGGCAAGATTTGCCGATAGTAAGCGAAGGCCCGATCTCCCTGGCCCAACATCGCCGCGGCCACCACCGCCCAGGCGTTGGCGTGGCAGAAGATACCGCCGTTCTCCTTGGCTCCGGGAGGATACGTCGTGGTGCCGCGTACCCGGTCGTCGCCGCCGTCGTAAGGAGGCCACATCAGGGCCACCCCATACTCGGTGTTGAGCTTCTCGTGCAGGCTCTCCATCGCCCGTAGCGCGCGCTCGCGCGGCGCGACGCCGCTTATCACCGCCCAGGTCTGCGGCAACATATGGATCTTGTGCAAGGTCTCGCTCGCGACGCCGATAGCCTTGCCGGCGTCATCGTAGGCGCGCGCGTACCACTCGCCGTCCCAGCTCGAGGTGTTTACAGCCTCGCTCATCTTGGCGTGCGCGGCGCGAAAGCTCTTGGCCTTGCGCGTCTCGCCCAGGTGCTCGCAGAGCTCGGCGAGGTCTTGCACCGCCCGGCAAAACTGCTCGGCGCACCAGACGCTCTCGGCCATCCCGCTGCCGTGGTCTACGTTGAAGGAGTCATCCCAATCGGAGAACCCTATCCGCGGCAGACCATGAGGGCCGCGATTTTTGAGCGTGAACCTCACCGCCTTTTGCATGTGCGCCCAGATAGTATCGCTGCCGCCGTCCCAATACGGGACCTCCTGATCGAGGTAGTCGAAGTCCCCCGTCTCGCGCAGATAAGCGCAGACCGCGATCACGAGCCAGAGATGGTCGTCGCTGAACCACTGCGGAAAAGTCGGATACTCGGAGGCCAAGCCCGGACCGCCCTCGCCGGTGAGCGGGTAGAACTGGTGCCAGGTGTGACCGTCCTTGAACTGCAAGCGCCAGATGCGCGTGAGCATCTTGCGCGCGTGCTCCGGCACCGTGTGCATGGTGCCGAGCGTGTCCTGTCCCGTGTCGCGCGTACCCATACCGCGGCCGAGCCCCGTCTCGTAGGCCGAGACGAAGCGCGACCAGTAGAGCGTGGTCCGACACTGGACCTGGTTCAAGAAGTTGAGCATGGCGTTGGTCTCGGCGTCGGGCGTCTCGACCACGAAGCGGCTCAAGTATTGCTCCCAATCGACGCGGAGCGCCTCGAACGCGACCTGCACCTGCGCGCTCTCGCGATAACGGGCGAGCACGGAGGGGACGAGCTCGGGCTCGTCGGTGACCCCGAGCACGAACACGAGCTCGCGCTCCTCGCCCGGCTCGAGCACCACCTCGTGACACAGCGAGCCGATGTTGTTTCCTCGCGGCGCGACGCTGTTTTTGGGCTCGCCAGTCTCGACCACCTCGGGGTTCTTGAGATCGCGATAACGGCCCAGGAACTGCTCGCGATCCGAGTCGTGCCCGATGGCCTGCGTGTTGCTCGCGAAGAACGACCGCCACGAACGAAATTTGGTGCCCACGTACTGTACGCCGTCGCGGTACTGGCTAAACAGGATGTGCTGCCCCCAGTCGAGGTTGGTCTGATCGATCATGGCGTCGAAGTGGCTAAACTCGACGTAGCAAAAGCTACGCAAGACTCGCCGGCGATCGCTGTCGTTGCGGAGCCGCAAGACCCAGAGCTCGCAGGGACAGAGGTCATCGGCGTGCGACGGCGGCACGAAGTAGAGGACGCTCGCGTGGATACCGCGCAAAGAGCTCGCGATCTTCGTGTAGCCCGCGCCGTGCCGGCACTCGTAACTATCCAGCTCCCGCATGACCGGCTGCCACGTCGGGCTCCAATACTCACCCGTCTCCTGGTCGCGCAGATAGATGTAGCGCCCCGGCTGATCCACCGGGATAGCGTTGTATCTGTAGCGCGTGACGCGGCGGTTCTTGGGGTCACGGTCGAAAGAATACCCGCCCGCCGTGTTCGAGATGATGCCGCCGTAACGACCCTCGCCGATATAGTTTATCCAGGGCGTCGGCGTGTCCGGGCGCGTGATCACATACTCACGCGCCGACTCGTCGAAGTAACCGTAGGCGTTGTCGCCGTGACCACGCGAAGCGCTGCTCGTCGTCATTTGGAACCCATCGTCACGATGACCTCGTGCTTCTTGCCGTCCGCAAAGCTCGGGAGCACCGCGCCGTCTATCTTCTTGCCGTCAACCTCGATCGTGGCCACGCCCTTGCAGACGTGGGCGGGGTTTCTGACCTCGATCGCGTACGTGGCGCCGCGGTAGACGCGCGTGACCTCAAAGCCGTCCCACGCCGCGGGGATGCAGGGGTCGAGCGCGAGCCCGTCGAGCGTGGGGCGCACGCCCAAGATCCACTGGGTGATCGCGGCGTAGTTCCACGCGGCCGTGCCGGTGAGCCAGGAGTTCTTCGCCTCGCCCGGCTTCGCCGCGTCCTTGCCGGCGATCATCTGCGCGTAGACATAAGGCTCCATGCGGTGGATGTCGCTGCGCTCCTCGACGTAGGCGGGGGCGATCCGCGCGTAGAGCTCGAAGGCCCGCTCGCCGCGACCGAGCACGGTCTCGGCGATCATCACCCACGGGTTGTTGTGGCAGAAGATACCAGCGTTCTCTTTGTAGCCGGGCGGGTACGAGGAGATCTCGCCGAGCTCCACGTGATAGGTCGTGTAAGGCGGGTTGTTGAGCACGATGCCGTATTTGGTGTCGAGGCGCTCCTTGACGGCATCGAGCGCCTTCTCCGCCAGGCCCTCCTGCACGCCGATGCCGGCCATCACGCAGAAGCCCTGCGGCTCGATGAAGATCTTGCCCTCCGCGCACTCGCGGCTCCCGACCTTGTTGCCGTGCGCGTCGTAGGCCCGCAAGAACCACTCGCCGTCGAAGCCGTGCTGCAAGGTCTTCGCGCGCATCTTCTCGACCTCGCAGAGCGCCTCGTCGGCCTCCTTGGCGAGGCCCTTCTTGCGGAGCAGCTCGGCGTACGAAGGGCCTATCATCACGAACATGCCGGCGATGAACACCGACTCGGCCACCTTGCCGTCGGGATCGCCGTAGGTCTGGAAAGACTCGTCGGGCTCGGTCGAGAAGCAATTGAGGTTTAAACAATCGTTCCAGTCAGCGCGGCCGATGAGCGGTAGGCCGTGCGGCCCGCGGTGATTCAGCACGTGCTGGAACGAACGCCGCAGATGCTCGAGCAGGCTCTCGGCCTTGGACGCGTCGCAGTCGAACGGCACGCGCTCGTCGAGGATCGAGAGATCTCCCGTCTCGTTGATGTAGGCCGCGGTGCCGAAGATGAGCCAGAGCGGGTCGTCGTTGAAGCCGCCGCCGATGTCGTTGTTGCCCTTCTTCGTGAGCGGCTGGTACTGGTGATAGGCGTTGCCATCTTCGAGCTGCGTCGCGGCGATGTCGAGAATGCGCTCGCGGGCGCGCGCCGGGAGCTGATGCACGAAGCCGATGAGGTCTTGGTTCGAGTCACGAAAGCCCATGCCGCGGCCGATCCCCGACTCGAAATAAGACGCGCTGCGCGACAT
>CAYXQW010000007.1:0-10512 GCA_964466695.1 uncultured Bdellovibrionales bacterium | reverse complement strand
CGACATGTTGAAGGTCACCATGCACTGGTAGGGGTTCCAGATGTTCACCATCCGGTCGAGCCGCGCATCGCCGCTCTTCAAGACATACTTCGATAAAAGCTCGTCCCAGTGCGCGCGGAGCTCGCCGAGCGCGGCGTCTACCTCGGCGTCAGACGCGAAGCGCGCCATGAGCTTTTCGGCCTTCTCCTTGTTGATGACCCCGGGCGCCTGCCACTTCTTCTCCTGCTCGTTCTCGATATAGCCGAGCACGAAGACGAGGCTCTTCTCCTCGCCCGGGGCGAGCTCGAGCCGCAGGTGATGCGAGGCGATGGGCGACCAACCATGCGCGATCGTGTCCTTCGACTTCCCGGAGAGCACCACCTCGGGCGCGTCGGGGCCGTTGTACATCCCGAGGAAGCTGTCGCGATCGGTGTCGAAGCCCGAGAGCTTCGCGTTGACCGCATAGAAGGCGTAGTGGTCGCGACGCTCGCGGTACTCGGTCTTGTGGTAGATGGCCGAGCCCTCGACCTCCACCTCGCCTACCGAGAGGTTGCGCTGGAAGTTGGTCTGATCGCCCAAGGCGTCCCACAAGCAGAACTCGACGTACGAGAAGAGGTCGATGGTCTTTTTGCCCTGCGAGGTGTTGCGGACCTTGACGCGATGCACCTCGCAGTCATGGCCGAGCGGCACGAAGAAGTCCGTGGTGACCCGCACCGAGTTGCGCTCACCCGCGATGGTCGTATAACCGAGGCCGTGGCGGCACTCGTAGAACGACAGCTCCTTCTTCATGGGCTTGTAGCCCGGGGTCCAGACGTCGTCGCCGTCCTTGATGTAGAAGTAGCGGCCGCTGCAATCTATGGGCGTGCTGTTGTAGCGGTAGCGGAGGATGCGCCGAAAACGCGCGTCGCGGTAGAAGCAATAACCACCGGCGGTGTTCGAGATGAGCGAGAAGAAGCGCTCGCTGCCGAGATAGTTTATCCACGGGTAGGGCGTGAGCGCCGTCTCGATGACATACTCTCGCCGCGCATCGTCAAAATGGCCGAATTTCATGAGTTGCATGCTCCGCTTTTGGTCGCATCACCGTGGCCGCACGGCGCTGCGCGTAGACCCTAGACCGGGGATGCCCTTTTGGCCCCAATCAGACGAAAAGACAAGGAAAAACGAGCCAAGGGCCCTCAAGAACCCGCTACCAGCACAGCCGTACCCGAGACGAGGCGCACGGGGCCGTCTGCGGCCTCGGCCACGATCACATCCCCGAAGTCGAGCCTCTCCTCGCCTCGCAGAGAGGAGAGCTTGACCGGGCCGCTGTCGGCGACGAACACCCGCAGACCGACCGCCGGCACCTCGGCTCCCGTGTGCAAAGGAAGCATAGAGAACGACGGGCCGCTCACGCGCTCGCGCTCCGCCTTGGGTATCTGCGCGCTCGTAAAGTGCACCGAGGCGCAGGCCTCCTCGATGTGCATCTCACGCAAGGCGCCGCGCTCGTCGGTGCGGCCCCAATCGAAGAGTCGGAAGGTAGTATCCGAGGGCTCGCTCACCTCGAGCAGGAGGAGCCCGGCCCCGATGGCGTGCAGCGTGCCGGCCGGGACCGAGATCATATCCCCAACGCGCGGGCGCAGCTCGTAGAGCCACTTGCCCACGGTGCCCCCGTTCGCCGCCTGCTTGAGCGTGGCGTGATCGAGCCCCGGGTAGTGCCCGACCTGGAGCACGGCTTCGGCGTCGACCTCGGCCACGTACCAGGCCTCGCTCTTCGGCGCGCCTTTGCCGAGCTTCTTGCAGGCCTCGGCGTCGGGGTGCACCTGCACCGAGAGCTTCTGCCGGGTGTCGATCCACTTGAGCATGAAGGGGAACGCCCCCGCGCCGTCACCCCCGAGGACCCCTTGCCGCCAGAGCTCGCCGAGGGTGCGGCCTTCGTGGGGGCCGGCGGCGGCGAGGGAGCTCTTGTCATCGAGATCCACGAGCTCCCACGACTCGCCGATATTATCTCCCGTGACCTTGCGGTCGAACTCGGTCGCGAAGCGATTGCCGCCCCAGATCGTTTCTTTGTAGATAGGCACGAATCGGATCATGGTTTGTAAATAATGTCGATGAAGCGCGAGAAGCAAGCGATGCTCACGCTCGCTGCTCGAGCAAGCGGTCGAGGTTGTCGCGCGCGCGCTGGCGCACGACCTCGAGCACGCGCTGCTTGAGCTCGGGCTCGGCGTCGAGCAAGGCGTCGAAGCCCAGGCGCCCGAGCTCGAGCACCTCGAGCTTGCCGCGCGCCTGCACCGAGGCAGTGCGCGGGATGCCCCGAAGCGCCGCCACCTCGCCCACGATGGTCCCCGCGCCGACCGCAGACAGCACGGTGCGCCGCCCGCCCACCTCGGTGAAGACCTCGGCCTCGCCCTCCTTTATGAGATAGATCTGATCGCTCCTCGCCCCCTCGCGGATGAAAAGCTCGCCGTCGCGAAAGACCCGCGGCGTAAAGAGCTCGATCACCTCGCGGCGCGTCTTTTTGTCGAGCACGCCGAAGACGGGCGACTTGGCGAGGACCGTGTCCACGATGCGCTCTTTGTAGAACTGTAGCAGGATGCCGCTCGCCTCGGGGTGCGCGGCCGTGACGCGATTGTAGAGCGGCCGGTCGAGCAAAAAGACGTCCGTCGGCTCCGCCGCCTCCACCGTGGCGTTGCGCAAAGCGCCGGTGAAAAAAGCGTTCTCCCCGAAGAAGTCCCCGGCGGTGAGCGAGGAGAGATAGACCCTCTCCGAAGCGGGCGTAACCGCATAGATGAGCACGCGACCACGCGCAACGAGGTACATGGCGCGACCGCCGTCACCTTGCTCGACGATGTTCTCACCCTCGCCGAAGCTTTGCAGAGGCGCCATCATCGCGAGCTCGGCGAAGCTCGCGCCGTCGAGCCGCGCCAAGATGGGCGTGGCCTGGCCAAAACCCGGGTCACGGCTCGCGACCTCACTCAAAAGCTCCCGCAAGAGCTCGCTCATCTTGTCGTCCCCCGCGAGGAGGGAGGCGCAAAGCTCATCGTCGCGCGCATCCACGAGCCCGGGGATCGCGGCCAGAAGCTCGTAGGGCGAGGCGAGCCCAGAGGCAGAGGTGAGCTCGAGCAGGCGCCGGGAGCAGAGCAACGCTTGCACCAGCAGACCTCGCCGCGCGAACTCGGCCGCCGCGACGCGGTAGCAGACCTGCGCCGAGGCGATGTCCCCCTCCTCGCGGCTCAACGCCGCGAGATCGAGCAAGCACCACAAGCTCGGCTTGCGGCGAAAGTCCTCGACGAGCGCGCGCACGGGCTCGCTGAACGCGCGCAGGGCCGCGGGCACGGGCTCACACGCCTGCGCGACAATACGTGCGGGGCTCGGCATGGGCGCGCCGAAGATAGCCTCCCGCCGGCCCGCGATGTCCTCGCTGTGCGCGGCGATGAAGCTCGTAAGAGCGTAGAGGTTGGCCTCCGGGTGGTGGGTGACGAGGTAGGCGTGGATCTGCTCGCCAAGCTCGCGCGCCGAGCCGTAGCGCAGCGCGGGGTCGCGCGCGAGCGCCCGGAGCACCAGGGGATCTGCCGCGGCGCTCACGTTCGCGTTGCAGCGCGACGGGGGCTCGACGGCGGCCGCGAGGAGCTCATCGAAGGCGCGCTCGCGCGCGGCGCCGGCGAAGAGCGGCCGGCCGACGAGCAGCTCCCACAAGACGACCCCGACCGAGTAGATGTCCATGCGCGGATCGCTCTTCTCGCCCCGCAAGTACTCGGGCGCCATGTAGGCGAGCTTGCCGAGCACCGTCCCGGATTCGCTGCGCGCCGGGCTCCCGCGCGCCTTCGCGATACCGAAGTCGCCGAGCTTCACCGCCCCCGCGAGCGACAAGAACACGTTCTGCGGGCTCACGTCGCAGTGCACGATGTGCAAGCTCTCGCCGCGCCTGTCGCGCTTGTTGTGAGCATAGTCGAGCGCCTGCAGCACCTCGCCGACGACGAGCAGGGCGAGGGGCGTGGCGAGCCCCACCCCAGAGATCCCCGGAAGCTCGAGGAGCTCTTTCAAGTTGCAGCCCTCGACGTACTCCATGGCGAGGTAGTAGACGCCCTGCTGCTCGCCGAAGTCGAAGACCTGCACGATGTTCGGGTGCGACAGCGTGATCGAGAGGCGCCCCTCCTCGATGAACATGGAGGAGAAGCGCTGATTCGACGAGAGCTCGCGGCGCACGCGCTTTACGACCAGCTCCTTGGCGAAGCCGTCGAGGCTCATCGAACGCGCGAGATAAATCTCGGCCATCCCGCCGCTGCCGATGCGGCGCAGCAACTGGTAGCGACCGAAGCTCTCCATGCTCGCCACCTGCGGCGCTCGTCAAAGAGAGGTCAAGCCCGAAGGCCAGTGTGCATCCGCCGCTTGGTGGCGCGGATCTCTTGCTGGCGGTAGTCCTGCTGCGCCTCATCGCTCGGCCGCGCGCGCAGCGCGGTCAACCTGCCGTCCTTGTCTTCCCAGAGGTTGATCACGAGGGCCACGTCCTGCAACGACATGACGCTCCCCAAGTGCGGGAACTCCACGATGAAGCGCTCCTCGTAGAACTCGCGCACGCGATCGCTCACGAAGAAGCGCAGCAGGCGCTCGCGGTTCTCGGCGTCCACGGTAGTAAAGACGATGCCCATCCCCGGCTCTTCGCCCTCGTTGTCGGAGATGCGGTGCGCCACCTCGCCGCGCGCGCTCAAGATATCGCCGTCTTCCAGCGTCATCTCGAGGTTGATGGGGCAACCCACGGGCAGCAAGTACGCCGAGTGTAAGAAGGTGCCGCCGATGGAGATGTCGCGGGTGCGGGCGTAACCCTCGAAGCGCACGGGCCGACCGCGGCGGGACTCGTCCAGCCACAATCGTGTGGGCAACTCGATCGCGATACGCTCGTTCTCGTGGGGTACGATGTTGGCCATGATAGACATCATTACAACTGCCACGGCCAGGAGTCGAGCCTCGATTTGACCCGAGCTTCCGGCTTGCGCTATCCCCAAAGGCAGCGATGAACCGCGTACAATTCGAAAGTGAGCTCGCGCGCCTTACGCGCACCTTCGCCACCGAGCAGCCGAGCGAGCTCTGCCTTAGCTCCTCCGATCTGCGAGGCTGTACGGCCTGCATGTTCTCGCAAAACCTCGAGAACTGCGTGCGCTGCACGCACTGCCGCGACTGCACGGATTGCAGCCACCTCTCGCACAGCACAGGCTGCGTCGGCTGCCACGCCTCGGCCTACCTGCGTGACGCGCGGCACTGCGTGCACGGCGCCTATCTGTCGCACTGCACCTCGTGCAGCGAGTGCACCTACTGCTTCGGCTGCGTCGGGCTCGCCAAGAAAGACTTCCATATCTTGAACGTGCCCTACCCGCGGAAGGACTACTTCGCCATCGTGGACGCGCTCAACAAAGAGCTCGGGCGTTAGTGGACCGGGCTCGGGCTTTATGACATACCGTCATTTGGCCGGTAACCGAGCGGCTGGAGTCCTTTGCATGGTCATGCTCGAAGATCTGTTGAGTGAGCTTACGGACTGCGACACGAAGAGCGATCTCGCCGGGCTGCGTCGCGTTCGCGAGCAGATCGTCCTCGAGCACCCGCAGTCCGAGGCCGCGGTCGAGGCCTCCTACAAAATCGGCCTCGACCTCCTCTTTCGCGAGCGCCAACGCGAGCTCGCGATGGAGCACTTCGAGCTCGCGGCGAAGCGGCGCGTCCCTTTCTGGTCCGACGCGGCGCGCACGAGCCTCGGCCTGTGCTTGTTCCACCAGCGCCGCACCCAGAAGGCGCTGCTCGAGCTGCGGCGGGTCGCCTACCAAGACAAGCCCAACGCCCACAGCATAACCGCGCTCTCGTTCATCGAGACCATCTACGAGAGCGAGGGCAACCAGGACGAAGTGAAGCGCGCGCGCAAAGACCGCGTGACGCAGCTCGAAGCGCTCTGCAAGCCCGGGGGAGGTGCGACCTCGAGTGAGCGTGGTTACTTCCTTTATCTCCTCGGGCTCGCGTATCGCGATCAAGGCCTCGGAGAGAAGGGCACGCGGGCGCTCGAGGAGGCGAAGGCGCTCGGCCCCGAGGCCTTGGGCGCGGACCTCTACCGCTCGGTGTGCGAAGCTCTGCATTGAGGGTCACATCGTGAACGAGAGCGTCGACGCACGAGTGGTAGCGAGGGTCGCCCACGAGCTGCGTAACGGCCTCTCGGTCCTCGCCGCCGAGCACACCTTCCTCGATGACGAGCTCAAGGAGCTCGCGCTCGATGACGGCACCCGCCGAGAGCTCGCGCGCGCCCTCGCGAGCTGCGCCCGGCAGCTCACGCGCTGCGCCGCGTGCTGCCGAGAGCTCGAGGCGACGGCCGGGGGTGAGTCATGACCGAAGAGACCCTACACATGCTCCTCGTCGACGACGACCTCGAGCTGCTCGAGGCGATGGCGCGTAACCTCGGCCGCCGGGGTTTTCACGTGACCATCGCCGACGACGGCGCCCGCGCGCTCGAGCTGCTCGCCTCGAGCAGCTTCGACGTGATGGTGGTGGACATGCTCATGCCCGGCATCGACGGCGCCGCGCTCTTTCGCCGCACCAAGAAGCTCGAGGCGCCGCTGCCCGTCATCATGTTGACCGGGCACGGCGACATCAAAGAGGCCTACGAGCTCTCGCGCGAGGGCGTCTTCGAGTACCTCACCAAGCCATGCAGCGCCGACAAGCTCGCCAAGGTCGCCCGCCGCGCCCACGCCGCGAGCCGCGCGCGCACCGCGAAGGAGCCCCTGCGGGTGCTCATCATCGACGAAGACCTCACGACCATCGAGCCCTTGATCCCCGAGCTCGCGCTACGAGGGTTCGAGGTGACCTGCGTGCGCACCGAGGAGCTCGGCCTCGCACACGCCGCCAAGTCGCCCGTAGACGTAGCGCTCATCGCCATCGACCATGTGACCATGCGCGCGGGCGAGCAGGTGGCGAGGATGAAGGCGGCGCGTCCTGGAGTCGAGGTGATCTTGCTCACCGAGCAGCCCTCCGTCAGACAAGCCATCGATGGCCTAAGCTCGGGCGCCTTCGACCTCACGGTGAAGCCGCTGCGCCTCGAGGCGCTGGTCTTGCAGCTCCACCGCGCCGGGGCCGCCGCCCACGCTCGCGGCACGACCACGGCTAAGGATAAATAGGACAGCCGCCCATGCCCGGCTGGCACGCGCCGAGGGCGACGCTGTCTTCCGTGACGTTTTGCAAGAGCTCGACCGCGGGGTTGGTGATGATCTGCCAGTCATCGAGACGCGCGAAGTTGTAGCCGAGGTCGAGCCCGGCGGTGAAGAAGAGGGGATCTGAGGGGGGATCTGAGAGGGGATCGAGGCAGAAGGGCGGGTCTTCAGCATAAATCGGCGCGCTTTCGTCTAAAGCGAAAAGCTCGCAGCCTTCGCCGTCGCACGTAACGCTCTCCTCTAACGAGCTCGCGTTGCCGAAGTGGTACTCGATTTGGGTTCCACTTACAGTGATGGGCGCGCGGCAGGCAGCGCAGAAATCGCCTCCGCTTTCCGCGCCGCACAGGATAGCGGACCAGCCTGTGCTGCTTCTGTTCGCCAGCGACATGACCCAATTGTTACTCATGATGTTGTTGCGCAAGCACAGGGTGGTGGTGCTGGTGCTGTCTCCCTGGTCCGTAAACACCGTAAGTGCGTCGTTGATGGATGCACTGTGTTCTGAGTCATCTAAACTCTTAAGCGTGTTGTGATCGACAAAGGTGTCCTTGGCGCCCACGAGCTGGATCCCATCTACGTTCTGTGCCGCGATGCGGTTGGCGAAGATGCGGGTGTTTTCGGTGTTCCCAAGGTAGATGGCGGCGTAGCCTAGCACGTCACTGGTGGCCCAATCTTCGATGAAGGTGTTGCCCGCGATGATCGTGCCAGCCACGGCCTTGCTGCCGTACTGGACCTTTACGCCGATATTCTCGTAGCTGATGAACGAGCTTCGTAGCACGGCGTTGTTGTCGCCTTGAACGAGGATCGCGGTGTTGCCGAGACGGTAAATGTTGGAGCCCGACGGATCTTGCCGCCGGAGCACGAGCCCGTCCACCACGATGTTGCTCCCCGCGAGCACGAGGAACGGAGGGTTCGGACTCGGCCGCGCCACCGTGATCTGCGTCCCCGGCACCTGGCGCAGCGTGGAGACGCCGTCGCTTTGGTGCCCCTCAACAGGCGGCAGCGCGTTATTGCAGGTGACCTCCGAAAACAAAACGTGGAGCGGCGCCGAGCCCTTATTCGCCATGGCGTCCTCGAGCCGTGTATCACCGCAATTCTCGATGATGAGGCAGACGCTCGCGGGGTCGTGTGGGTCCGAGCCGCAAAACTCCTCCACGCAGTCGGGTACCGGCACCTCCTCGGTCGGATCACTGTTTGTGTTGCAGCCCTCCGTGGAGCAACCCGGGATCGCGCCCACGAAGCTCGGGCCCGTGATGCAGGTCGTCGGTGGGCAGCTCGCAAGATCGCCCTCGCAGTCGTCGCCGCCAACCGTAACCACGTAATCATCGCGCGGGCCGCACAGGCAGGCGGGCGAGCCGCTGCCCACGCCGTCGCCGTCGGGGTCTTGGTAGTAATCGACGCAGCCCGGGAGGTTATCGCCGTTGTCTATGAGACCGTCGCAGTCGTTGTCCGCGCCGTCGCACACCTCGGCCGCGACCTGACACTCGCAGCCGTTGCTACGGTCCGCGTCGAGATCCACGAAGCCCGCATGGCAGCTTTGGTAGGTGCAACGATAGGCGTTGGTGTCCGCGTCCGCAAAGCAGAGGAGCTCGGCGTTGGCGATCCCCGCCGCGGCGCAGTCGTCGCCGCACGCGGCGCAGTCGGAGACGATCCCGATCCTGCACAGATCGGGGCGGCACTCGCTCCACCCCGTCTGCTCGCTGCAGACGCGGCAGCCGCCGATGCACTCGGTCAGGTGGTCCTCGCAAGGCATGAGCGCCCCCTCGGGGCTGCACGGCGCGCCCACCGGCAGGAGCGAAGGACAGATCCCGCCCGTATCGCAGGCGGGCGCGAGCATGCGTACGCAATGACCCTCGCTGCTGCACACGTAGCCCGAGGCGCAGGGCTTGTCGGCGCTGCAGGTCCAATAGTTGAGCTCGACGGTCCGCCGCTTGCAGCCCTGCCCAAAGACCAAGATGACCCCCGCGAGCAAGAGCCACAAAGAGAGCGAGCGGATAGACATGGAAATACTCCCGGAAAGAACCATTCTTACGCTCGGGCGCGCGCGGTTGTAAAGCCGCGTCAGCGCACGAGCTTTTGGAAGCGCTCCAAAGAGCGCAGCGGATCGAAGACCCCGTCCTCGTCGAGCCAGGCGCGGGCCTTCTCGGCGTCGATGCCGGCGGCGCGCTCGAGCTCTTCGAGCGCCGCATCGGGGCGCGCCCACGAGGTGTAGAGCGCGGCGAGGTGGTAGTGGGAGGCGAAGTCTTGCGGATCGATGAGGAGCGCCTGCTCGAGCGCGGCCTCGGCCTCAGCGAAGAAGCCCTGCGCGGTGTAGGCGATGCCGAGGTCCACCCACGCCTCGACGTGCTCGGGGTGGGCCTTGATGATGCGCTTGAGGTGCGCGATGGCGTCGGTGTGCCGCTCGAGGTCGATGAGGCAGGCGGCGAGCTCGTGCCTTATCATCTCGTCGTCGGGGGCCTGCGCGAGCGCGATCTCGAGCTCCGCGACCGCCTCTTGCAGCTCGCCGCGATCGGCGAGCGCGAGCGCGAGGTTTAGGTGCGCGTCGGGGAAGTCGGGCTCGAGCTCGAGGGCCTTTTTGTACTCGGCGACCGCGAGGTCGTGCCCTTGCCCGGCGAGGAAGCAGCCGAGGTAGTGGTGGGCGCTCGGGTTGTCGGGGTCGGTGCGCAGAGCCTCGAGGTACTCGATGAGGGCGTCTAGGAGCTGGCCCTTCTCGGCGAGGATGGTGGCGAGGTTGTCGCGCGCGTGAGCCGAGAGCGGGTCGAGCTTGATGGCCTTTTTGAACTCGCTCATGGCCTCGTCGAGCCAGCCACGGTCGGCGAGCTCGATGCCACGCGCGTTGTGCTCGTCGGATTTGGCGATTTGATCTCTCGACTTACTCATGCCCAGCGTCAGTAGCGCGCCGGCAAAGGAGTGGCAACCGACGGCCCCTCGAAGATTTTGTTCGCGCGGCGCGCTCGTGCTATTGATCGTCTCACTCATGCTACGCCTAAACATCAAGCCCGATCATCCGCAGCCGCGGCACATCGCGCGCGCGTGCGAGGTCTTGCGCGCGGGCGGCCTCGTCATCTACCCCACCGACACCACCTACGGCCTCGGCTGCGACCTCTACGCGAAGCGCGCCATCGACAGGATCTATTACTTGAGGGGCCTCGATCGTAAGCGCCGGCTCTCCTTCCTCTGCAGCGACCTCTCGCAGGTCTCTCACTACGCCGTGGTCGAGGACCTGACCTACCGCATCTTGCGCCACCACGTGCCCGGCCCCTACACCTTCATCCTCCCCGCCACGCGCGAGGTGCCGCGAGTCATGCAGAGCAACACGCAGACCGTGGGCATCCGCGTCCCCGAGAGCCCCGTGTGCCAGGCCTTGCTGGCCGAGCTC